>DATEVI010000089.1:0-4652 GCA_035281865.1 Geobacteraceae bacterium
CCCCTCCCATCGAAGGGAGGGGAGCCTTAAATTCCCTCTCCCCTGGTGTGAGAGGGCTAGGGAGAGGGGGGATCTAGTGACTGCAAATTCCAAACCGGACACTGCTGAAAAATTCTCAAAGCCCGGATTGTGAGCTTTTTACGCTCGATCCGGGCTTTTTCATTATCCAACAGGCAGGAATGCCGGATATAGCAAATGATGGAAAGAATTTATGAAACCGTCGCTAACCTGTAACAAACTCCTGCTATTGTCGGCTATGTCCAAATGAATAATTCCCCGTGACCATGGAGGAAATTTGAAGAAGGCTCTGATTACCGGCATCACCGGCCAGGACGGCTCATACCTGGCCGAGCTGCTTCTAGAAAAGGGATACGAGGTGCATGGCGTCATCCGCCGCTCCTCGTCGTTCAATACCGGCAGGGTGGACCACATGTACCGTGATCCCCACGAGTCCGATGTCAGACTGTTTCTGCATTACGGCGACCTGAACGACGCCAGCTCCATCAACAAACTTTTACGCGAAGTTCGGCCCGAAGAAATCTACAATCTCGGCGCCCAGAGCCATGTCCGTGTATCATTCGACGTGCCGGAATACACCGGCGAGGTGGACGCGTTGGGGACGGTGAGGATCCTGGAAGGGATACGGGAAACCGGGCTGAACACGAAATTCTATCAGGCTTCATCCTCGGAACTGTTCGGCAAGGTCGTCGAGACGCCGCAGAAGGAGACCACGCCGTTCTATCCCCGCTCGCCATATGCCTGTGCCAAGGCGTACGCATATTACATAACCGTCAATTACCGTGAAAGCTACGACATGTACGCCTGCAACGGCATTCTCTTCAATCACGAGTCGCCGAGACGGGGAGAGACCTTCGTCACCCGCAAGATAACCAGGGCCGCAACGCGTATCAGACTGGGCCTGCAGGACTGCCTTTTTCTGGGGAACCTTGAAGCAAAGCGCGACTGGGGGTTTGCAGGCGATTACGTGGCGGCCATGTGGCTCATGCTCCAGCAGCCGGAACCGGAAGACTTCGTCATCGCCACGGGCGAGACGTACTCGGTCCGCCTGTTCGCGGAAAAGGTCTTTGCCCGGCTTGACATGCCGCTGGAATGGCAGGGGCAGGGTGTTCATGAAAAGGGGATAGATTCGAAAACCGGCAGGGTGGTTATCGAGATCGACCCCAAGTACTTCCGTCCCACCGAGGTCGATCTGCTGCTGGGAGACTCCACCAAGGCACGGACGCAGCTCGGCTGGAAGCCGAGAACCGATTTTGAAGGGCTGGTTGAGATGATGGTGGATGGGGACATGAGGCTTGCGGAACGGGAGAAGAGGGCGAATGGATAAGGACGCGAAAATTTATGTCGCGGGTCACCGGGGGCTTGTCGGATCGGCAATCGTGAGAAGGCTTGAGACTGAAGGGTACCGTAACCTTACGGTCCGAACCAGCACCGAACTTGACCTGACAAACCAGGCGGAAGTGGAGGCCTTTTTCGAGCAGGAGCGACCGGATTATGTCTTTCTGGCCGCCGCGAAGGTTGGCGGCATAGTTGCCAACAACAGCTACCCCGCCAAGTTCATCTACAACAATCTGATGATCCAGAGCAACGTCATCCACCAGGCCTGGCTCTCCGGGGTGAAACGGCTTCTGTTCCTTGGCAGCACTTGCATCTATCCAAAGTTGGCGCCCCAGCCGATGAAGGAAGAACACCTTCTCACCGGCCCCCTCGAGCCGACAAACGACGCCTACGCGGTTGCCAAGATAGCCGGAATCACCATGTGCCGTTCATACAACCGGCAGTACGGTACCCGATTCCTTGCCGCCATGCCGACAAACCTCTACGGTCCAAACGACAATTTCGACCTGGAAACGTCCCATGTCCTGCCGGCCTTGATCAGGAAATTTCATGAAGCAAAGATAAACACACTGACTTGCGACTCGTTACCGGTGACTGGTAAAACCCGACAAGAAGATGTCATCAGTCGCCAGTCACCCGACCACGAAGCGGTTGTCATCTGGGGTACCGGCAAGCCCAAGCGCGAATTCCTCCATGTGGACGACCTGGCCGACTCCTGTCTGTTCCTGATGAATTTACCCGAAGAAGTTTTCTCCTCGCTCCTCACTCTTGACTCCTCGCCCGCATTGATCAACGTAGGCAGCGGAGAAGAGGTTTCCATCAAGGAACTGGCGTTGTTGATCCAACAGGTGACCGGGTACGACGGGGAGCTTGTTTTCGATTCGTCCAGGCCCGACGGCACACCGAGAAAACTTTCCGATGTCGGGAAGATACAGTCCCTTGGTTGGAAGCACAGGATCGGATTGCGGCAGGGGCTGCAGAGAACTTACGAGTGGTACGTGCAATCCCTGTGTTGAAGGTTGGATGGGGGGGCGTCTCCCCGAAGGGGCGGTAAATGAATTCTCTCGCATGTTTCAAGGCGTATGACATACGGGGCAGGATACCGTATGAACTCAATGCGCACCTCGCTTATCGCATAGGTCGGGCCTATGTGGAGGTCGAACGGTCGAAACGGGTCGTTATCGGCCGTGATATCAGACTTTCTAGTGCCGCCATTACCGAAGCCCTGGCCTTGGGATTGACGGATGGGGGCGCGAAGGTGTTCGATATCGGTGTCTGCGGTACCGAGCAGGTCTATTTTGCTACCTTTTCCCGGGAAATGGATGGTGGGATCATGGTCACCGCCAGCCATAACCCGATCGACTACAACGGCATGAAACTGGTACGGGCCGGGGCGAGGCCCATAAGCGGAGACAGCGGGCTGAACAAAATCGCGGAGCAGGTGAGGACCAACCGCTTCCGGAGAGCCGTCCGTTCCGCGAGCGTAACCCCTCTGTCAATCGAGAAGGAATATGTCGAGCACCTTCTGTGGTATTTCGACCAAGACGTCATCAAGCCCTATACCGTTGTCGTTAATGCCGGCAATGGTTGCGCCGGCCGCATCATCGATTTACTTGAGAAACACCTTCCGGTCAAGTTCATCAAGATCAATCATGAGCCGGACGGCACTTTCCCGAACGGTATTCCAAACCCTCTGTTGCCGGAAAACAGGGATGCGACCATGAGGGCGGTCGTGGAGAGTCGTGCCGATCTCGGCATCGCCTGGGACGGGGACTTCGACCGCTGTTTCCTGTTCGACGAAAAGGGAACCTTTATCGAAGGCTACTATATAGTCGGCCTTCTTGCGGAAGTGCTGCTGAAAAGGCACCCCGGCGCACGAATCATCCATGACCCGCGGCTGACCTGGAATACTGTCGATATCGTAAGCGCGGCCGGCGGGATACCGGTCATGAGCAAGACCGGCCACGCCTTTATCAAGGAACGGATGCGTGCGGAAGACGCGGTGTATGGCGGCGAGATGAGCGCACATCACTATTTCCGGGATTTTGCCTACTGCGACAGCGGCATGATTCCATGGTTGCTTATCCTGGAACTCATGAGCAGCACCGGCAAACCCTTGTCGGCCCTGGTCGGGGAAAGGATGCGGCTGTTCCCGGCCAGCGGCGAGATCAACCGCAAGGTCCGCAATGCGGATAACGTAATCCGAAAGATTGAAGGCTCGTATTGGGATACCGTTCTCGCTATCAATTATACGGACGGGCTCAGCATGGAGTTTGCCGATTGGCGCTTCAACCTGCGAAGCTCGAATACCGAGCCCGTGCTCAGGCTCAATGTGGAGTCGCGGGGGGATGAGGCATTGATGAATCGGAAGACGGCGGAATTGCTTGAGATTATTGATGCTGTTGAGGGTATTGGTGAAATGGGGAAAAGGAGTTGTGTTAAGAGTTGAGAACTGATCATCTGGAACTTTAAAGACGGGCGGCTTACAGCTAGCGGCTTCCAGGATATCGGGGTCGGGAAGGCGGGGTAACGTCATGTGCGGCATTGTCGGCTATATCGGAGAGGGTAATGCGACGCCAATCATCCTTAACGGTCTTAGGCGTCTCGAATATCGGGGCTACGACTCTTCCGGCATCTGCGTCGTCAGTGACGACGGAGCGGCCGAAATTGTCCGCAGCGAGGGGAAGCTGGTCAATCTGGAGCGGTTGCTCGAAGAGCGGGGACTGAATGGAAGTCCCGGGATCGGGCACACTCGCTGGGCGACCCACGGGCGGCCTTCGGAGATAAATGCCCATCCCCACAAGGCAGGCGGTATAATCCTCGTCCATAACGGCATTATCGAGAATCACCCACAGTTGAAAGCCGATCTCCGCGCTCTGGGCCACACCTTCAAGAGCGAGACCGACACCGAGGTCATTGCCCACCTCATCGAGGAACGGATGAAGGGGGATGTGTCTTTCGAAAAGGCGGTACGGCTGGCCCTCGGGGAACTGAAGGGCGCCTATGCCCTCTGTATCCTGTGCGAGAGTGAACCAGACGTCATGATCGCGGCAAAACAGGGATCGCCCCTCGTGGTTGGCCTTGGCGACGACCAATACTTCGTTGCTTCTGACATTCCCGCTCTCATCCAACATACCCGTGATATCGTTTTCCTTGAGGACGGCGAGGTGGCGGTGTTCCGGGACGGGCAGGCTGACTTCACGACGCTGGCGGGCTGTCCCATGGAAAAGACCCCGCGCCGGATTGACTGGTCACCGGTGCTGGCCGAAAAAGGCGGTTACCGTCACTTCATGTTG
>DATEVI010000090.1:0-3218 GCA_035281865.1 Geobacteraceae bacterium
CTGCTTCATGCGCTGGCTTGCGGCCTGCAGTCTTTCCAGGTAGTGTCTGCCGGCCTCGTCGAGTTGATCGGAGTATTTTCTGACGAGTTCCCTGGTGAAGCCGTCCACTATCATCAAAGACGTGTGCAAATCGTGGGACACCGAGTAGCTGAACAATTCGAGTTCCTTGCCGGCCGCCTCCAACTGTTCGGTCCGTTCCGCCACTCTTTTTTCAAGTTCGCTGTTCAGCCTGAGTATCTCATCCTCCGCTCGTTTGCGCTTTTCCTCAACGCCTATGGCGGACGCTATGATTTCCAGCAGTTCCCCGTCCTCCCTGGTGGGAACGCGGTCCTCCTGATAAACCGCACACAGGGTACCGATATTGACCCCGCCGAACGACACCGCCTTGCCGAAGTAGGTCATCAACCCGAAGCGGAGAACGTTCGGGTCGGTCTGCGCAAAACCGGTATTCTGTAGATCCCGGAATAGACAGACCTTGTCCGTGCACTCCCTGATGACATCCCAGCAGATGTGGCCCTCAGGCTTGTCGACCGGAACGAAATCGGGCGGAGCGTGCCATTGCCCGACCGAATGCAGCATGCCGTCCGAAAGACGGTTGTACAATGCGCATGCCGCACCCAGTTGCTCTCCGCAGAGGGCGACAAGACGGTTGATATTTTCCCCGGAATCGGGACCGAAACTCAGAAGACACTCATTGAGCTTGGCCAGCCTCCGCTCCGATTGCTTTCTCGCGGAATTGTCAGGAATGTCTTTACTGGTCATTGCCGAACCGCCCGTTTCGTCCGGGATCGGGGCAGTCTCCGGACCGGATGAATACTGGTATGTAATTGTACAAGCAGAAAGGGTTTTTGCACTATCCCGGAAAGCATTTTTTATTTAACGCCATTTACTGGAAACAGGACGGTGAACGTACTCCCTTCGTCCAAAACGCTCTCTGCCCAGATATACCCCCCATGGGCATCCATCACCTTGCGGCAAAAAGCGAGACCCAGTCCGGTTCCCTTGCTTTTCCCACGGTTTCGTATCTGCCCCTGGACAAATTTGTCGAATATGGTTGCCAAGGCCTCCCGGGGAATCCCGATACCTGTGTCCCTCACCGTCATCTTGAGGAATTGCCCATGCTCCGGTAATTCTATCCTCGGATAATTCATACCCGGTATCTCCCCGGCAATAGCGGTTGCATCTACCAGCCCGGCCATCACCTCTATATCCCCGCCATCCGGTGTAAATTTGAATGCATTGGAAAGAAGGTTGCTGATCAGCCGCAGAAATTTGTTCCGATCCACCCTTATGGGCGGAAGCTGGTCGCGGAAAACAGCCGAGAGCTTTATCCGTGAGCGTTCGGCCAGGGAACGAAAACCGGCCAGGGAGCGCTGGATCATTATTTGCGGGTCTTCCCGGGTAAAGGTCAGAGTCATCTTGTTCGCTTCGAACCGGTACACATCGAGAAGAGTGTCTATCATCTCCACCATCTCGGCGGAGCTTTCCATAGCCGATTCCAGATAATCCTTCTGTTCTGCATTGATCTGGCCCAGCCGGCCTTCACGCACCAGGTCTATGGAGCCGACGACCGCGGTAAGAGGTGTTTTCAGGTCATGGGTCAGCATGCTGACAAAATCTTCTCTCTCCTGCTCAAGGGCCTTGAGTGCCGATATATCCCTTATGATCTCGACGCATCCTATCAGATTGCCATGACCGTTCAGCAAAGGAGTGGCACTGGACAGAACGGGAATCACGCCTCCCTTGACATTCAGCTGATATGTCACGTCGAGACAGGGTTCCTGGTTGCGCAGCACGACTTTGCATGGCAGGTCGCCGGACGGTATGTCCGTTATGAGCACTGATTCCACCGGCATTCCGATGTACGACAACGAACTCAGCCCAAGGAGCGTTTCCGCCCTTCTGTTAATGGTCATGATCATGCCGTTCTTGTCGACGGCAATCAGAAGATCGGCCATACCCTGGAGGATGGCTTCCATCTTTTTCCGTTCTTCATCCAGCTGTTGCTGAAGCCTTTTGTTTTCCTGCCTGGTCCTGTTGAACTCGAGAGTGCGCTCCACTTTTTTCAGCAGGTCTTCCGTCGAGAAAGGCTTCGCAATATAGTCCAGTGCTCCTTTTTTCATGGATTCCACGGCGATGTTCTCACTGCCGTGGGCCGTCATCATGACCACGGCCGTGTCAGGAGATGTTTCCTGCAGTCTTTCCAGCACCTGTATCCCGTCCATGCGCGGCATCTTGATATCGAGAAGCACCAGGGAAAATTCTTCCCGACCAAGGCAGCTCAACGCCTCGAAGCCGTCCTGCGCCCGCACGGTGCCGTATCCGGCATCTTCCAGCTGCAATTTCAAAATAAGGGCAATATCTGCCTCGTCGTCAACTATGAGAATCTTGTCTTTTTTCATGTAATTCCTCGTAAACCGGAACAGTGAAGCTGAAGATGTTCCCGCCGCCCGCCCCGCTTCGGTAATAAATCTTTCCGTGATGTTTCTCGATTATTTCCTTGCAGATAGCAAGGCCGAGCCCTGTTCCTCCCCGTTCCCCCGACGCGTGACTGTCCAGCTTCTGAAATTTTTTGAAAAGCTTGTCGCGGTCCGCTTTTTTAATGGATTTTCCCCTGTCGACCACCGAGACCCTGACGAAATTACCTTCCCGAACTGCTTCGACGCACACAACCTGACCTTCCGGCGAGAATTTCACGGCATTGGAAAGGAGGTTGGTAATAACCTGGATAAGCCTGTCCCGATCTCCAAACACAGGAGGCACATCGTCACCGACAGTCTCTACAAGGGAAACGTTGCGCTGAAAGGCAAAGCTGGTCATTTCTTCAACCGCTTCCGACGCGAGTCTAACGATAGATTCAGCTTTGAAGTTGAATTCTATTCTGCCGCTTTCAATCCTGGAGATATCCAGGATATCACCGATCAGTCTAATGAGTCTGTCGGTATTCCTCTCACAAACTATCAGCAATTCCTTCTCGGTGTCGCCCAGCCTGTTGTCCCTGCGCAAAATGATCTGCAGAGAACCCTTGATGGAAGTGAGGGGTGTCTTGAGTTCATGGGAAACAGTAGAGATGAACTCGGTCTTCATCCGGTCAATTTCTTCTTCCAGGGTCACATCGCGTATGGACATGACGACTCCGGCAAATTGCCAGGTCTCGTCGAGAAGGGGGGACATGTTTACCCTGAGCTTCTTGTCCTTGATTTCCAGATACTCTTCCC
>DATEVI010000091.1:0-8232 GCA_035281865.1 Geobacteraceae bacterium
GGCAAGAGCACCCTTCTGAACCTCATTGCGGGGATCGACAAGGCGGACTCCGGCCGGATACTGATCGGTGGCGTCGATATTACTTCGCTGGATGAAAGCGGACTTGCCGCATGGCGTTCGGTCAATGTCGGTTTCATATTCCAGTTTTACAATCTCATACCGGTACTTACGGCATTTGAAAACGTCGAACTTCCGCTGCTTCTGACCGGGCTTTCACGCAAGGAGCGGCGGGAACATGCGGAAATCGCGCTTCGACTTGTCGGTCTTGCGGACCGAATGGACCACTTTCCGTCGCAGCTTTCCGGCGGGCAACAGCAGCGGGTGGCAATCGCACGGGCAATCATAACGGATCCCACGATCCTGGTGGCCGATGAGCCGACCGGAGACCTGGACAAGGTATCGGCCATCGAGATACTGAATTTCATGGACCGCCTCAATATCGAGTTCGGAAAAACGATAATCATGGTCACCCACGATCCCCGGGCGGCGGAGAAGGCGCACGTGATCAGGCACCTTGACAAGGGTGTGCTGAACGACGGGTAATATGTTTTTTGTCAAATTCATCATACGCAATGCCTTTCGCCATAAGCTCCGCACGATCCTCACCATCGTCGGCGTTGCCATAGCCGTTCTCGCCTTCGGTCTGTTGCGCACCCTCGTGGGTCTGTGGTACCTGGGAGTCGAATCCTCGTCCGCGACCCGACTCGTGACAAGAAACTCCATATCGCTCGTATTCACACTTCCCATATCGTACAAGGACCGAATAAGGCAGGTGCCCGGGGTTACGATCGTTTCCCAGGGGAACTGGTTCGGTGCGTATTACAAGGAACAAAAGAACTTTTTCGCCAACTTTGCGGTGGAGCCGAAGAGCTTCCTGGAATTATATCCCGAATTCATACTGCCGCCCGACCAGAAGGCGGCCTTCCTCCTGGACCGCAAGGGCGCGGTCGTCGGCAGAAAACTGGCTGAAAAGTATGGCTGGAAGGTTGGAGACCAGATAACTCTGAAGGGGACGATTTTCCCCGGGGATTGGGAATTCGTCCTGCGCGCCGTTTATCGCGGAGCGCAAAAGAGCACCGACGAAAGCCAGTTTTTCTTTCACTGGGATTACCTGAATGAGACCCTGAAAAAATCCGTTCCGCGCCGCGCCGATCAGGCGGGATACTACATGATCGGCGTATCGAGGCCCGACCAGGCGGCCGAGGTGGCGCAATCGGTCGACAAGCTGTTCCGGAACTCGCTGGCGGAGACCCTTACCGAAACGGAAAAAGCCTTCCAGTTGGGGTTCGTATCCATGACGGAGGCCATCATGATTGCCATAAAGATCGTGTCCTACGTGGTAATTGTTATCATAATGGTTGTAGCGGCCAATACCATGGCCATGACTGCCCGCGAAAGGCTCGGAGAATTTGCGACCATGAAGACCCTGGGCTTCGGTCCGCGCCATATAGCCGGTCTGGTTTTCGGCGAGTCCATGGTGATTTCCCTCGCCGGAGGTCTGCTCGGGGCTGTTCTTACTTTTCCCGCCGGCCACTGGATCGAAACCCAACTGAGCCAGTTTTTTCCGGTTTTTTCCATATCTCCCGAAACAGTGTATCTCCAACTGCTTGCTGCAATGCTGGTCGGAGTCACGGCGGCGCTGTTTCCGACCTGGCGCGCCGCGACGATAGGTGTGGCGGAAGGTTTGAGACGGATAGGGTGAGGACATGGGTATTCCCTACTATTACAGCTTCAGAAACCTGTGGACGAGGCGTCTCACCACCATTCTGACCGCATCGGGGATGGCTCTGGTGGTCTTCGTTTTCGCCGCTACCCTGATGCTTGTCGAAGGGCTGCGCAGGACCCTGGTCGACACCGGTTCCTATGACAATGTCGTCGTCATCCGCAAAGGGGCCGGTTCCGAGGTGCAGAGCGGCGTGGACAGGCCGCAGGCTTCCATTGTCGAAAGCCAGCCCGAGGTAGCGATTGGAGCAGGCGGCCGGAATCTTGTCGCCAAGGAACTCGTTGTTCTGATAAACCTGCCGAAACGGGCGACCGGCAAGCCTTCCAATGTTATCATCAGGGGGATCGGAGAATCATCTCTTCTTCTGAGGCCGCAGGTGAGGCTGATCGCCGGAAGAATGCCGCGGCCCGGGTCAAGCGAAGTCGTTGCGGGCAAAAGCATTGCCAAGCGATTCAAGGGAAGCGGGTACGGTGAAACTCTCAGGTTCGCCATGCGCAACTGGGCCGTGGTCGGGGTATTCGAGGCCGGAAGCACCGGTTTCAATTCGGAAATTTGGGGTGACGTGGATCAGCTGATGCAGGCTTTCCGCCGGCCCGTTTATTCTTCGGTCATTTTCAGAATGCGGGACCCGTCAGTATTTAATGCCTTCAAGCAAAGGATTGAGGGTGATCCTCGTCTGACCCTGGAGGCAAAACGAGAAACCACGTTTTATGCGGACCAGTCGGAAGCCATGGCTACATTTCTCCGAATTCTCGGGATTACCCTGACCATCATATTTTCCCTCGGGGCGGTCATCGGCGCCATGATAACCATGTATGCCGCAGTCTCCAACCGAACCACTGAGATCGGCACCTTGCGGGCCCTCGGTTTCATGAAAGGTAGCATACTCGCTGCATTCATCCTGGAGTCACTCTTTCTCGGGCTGCTTGGAGGCCTTGTCGGAATATTCTTCGCTTCCTTCATGCAGCTCATTACCATCTCGACCATGAACTGGCAGACCTTCGCGGAACTCGCCTTCGGCTTCTCCCTGACCTTCGACATCGTATGGAAATCGCTTCTTTTCTCAATGGTCATGGGTTTTGTCGGAGGGCTTTTGCCGGCGGTGAGGGCGGCGAGAATGGAGATTGTTGATGCGCTGCGGTCGGTGTAGATGAAGGATGAAGGATGAAAGCTTGAAGCAAAATTTCCGGAGTGACGAATGAAAGGTGATTGACTGATGCCGAATGAGAGAATCATGTTTTTCGCAAGAAAGTGGCTATTGTGTGCGGCGGTTTCCGCATTCGTTCTGTTGCCCGCATGTTCATCGGAAAAAGAAAAACCGAAATCGAAACCGCCGGTGCCGGTCAAAACGGCTGTGTCGGTACGGAAAGCCGTGCCGGTGCAGGTTAAAGTTATCGGCAATGTGGAGGCGTATTCCACTGTTTCCATAAAGGCACAGGTAAACGGCATGCTGGAGAAGGTCCATTTTCGGGAAGGCCAGGATGTGAAAAAGGGGCAGTTGCTCTTCACTATCGACTCCCGTCCATTCGAAGCCGCCCTGAGACAGGCCAGGGCGGCCCTGGCCAGGGACATCGCCCAGGAAAAATTTGCCCGGGATCAGGCCAGGAGATACGGGGAACTTTTCCGGGAAGGGATCGTCACCCAGGACCAATATGACCAGTATCGCGCCAATGCCGATGCTCTTGCCGAAACGGTGAGGGCCGACAGGGCCACGGTGGATAACGCAGCGGTAATGCTCGGTTACTGTTCCATTCGTTCCCCCATCGACGGCCGCACCGGCAACCTGATGGTCCAGCCGGGAAACCTGGTCAAGGCGAACGACGTACCGGTGCTGGTGACTATCAACCAGATTAATCCCATTTATGTCTCCTTTTCCGTTCCGGAGAACAGACTGGCGGAAATCAAGCAGCACAGGGCAGCCGGCGATTTGAAGGTCGAAGCGCTCATTGCCAATGACCCCGGACCGGCGGAACAGGGTGTTCTGAGTTTTATCGACAATACGGTGGATACCTCCACCGGCACAATCAAGATCAAGGGAACCTTTGTCAACGGGGCAAGACGGCTGTGGCCGGGTCAGTTCGCCGATGTGACGTTGACGCTTGCCACCCTGCCCGATGCCGTGTTAGTGCCCACGCAGGCTGTGCAGACCGGGCAGGCGGGTCAGTACGTTTTCGTGGTAAAAGCCGACCGGAGCGTCGAGTCGCGACCGGTAGCGACCGGTCAGACGTATAACGGCGAAGCCGTCATCGACAAGGGACTCGGCCCCGGGGAAACGGTGGTAACCGACGGCCAGCTGAATCTGGTTCCCGGTTCCACGGTCAAAATAGGAAAAGAAACTCCGAACGGCAAGGTAACCCGGCCATGAATATCCCGGAG
Organism: Geobacteraceae bacterium; assembly: GCA_035281865.1. Classification (GTDB taxonomy): domain Bacteria; phylum Desulfobacterota; class Desulfuromonadia; order Geobacterales; family Geobacteraceae; genus CAIWTU01. Next base: position 4,100 of record DATEVI010000091.1, read on the forward strand.
CTTTTCATACGCCGGCCGATCATGACCACGCTGGTCATGGCGTCGATTCTCATCTTCGGTCTGTTCGCCTACCGGCTCATCCCGGTGAGTGACCTGCCCAATGTCGACTTCCCCACAATCCAGGTGACTGCAAGTCTGCCGGGGGCCAACCCGGACACCATGGCGTCGGCGGTAGCCACCCCCCTGGAACGGCAGTTCTCCACCATTGCCGGTGTGGATTCCATGACCTCCACCAACGGCATCGGCAGCACCCGAATCACTATCCAGTTCAATCTTTCCCGCGATATCGACGCAGCCGCGCAGGACGTGCAGGCGGCCATCTCGCGTGCTTCGCGGCAGCTTCCGGAAGATATGCCGACGCCGCCGTCATTCCAGAAAGTCAATCCGGCCGATCAGCCCGTACTTTATCTTGCCCTCAGTTCTCCGACCCTGCCGCTTTACACTGTCAACGAATACGCGGATACCATGATCGCCCAGCGCATCTCCATGATAAGCGGCGTGGCACAGGTTCAGGTGTTCGGCTCGCAGAAGTACGCGGTTCGCGCCCAGGTAGACCCGAAGGCTCTGGCCAGCCGTCAGATCGGTATCGATGAGGTTTCCAACGCCTTGGCCCGGGGTAACGTAAACCTCCCGACAGGGACCCTCGATGGACGACACCAGGCTTTCACCATCCAGGCCACCGGACAGCTTTATAATGCGGCCGCCTATCGTCCGATGATCGTGGCCTACCGCAATGGTTCGCCGGTCCGTCTCCAGGAACTGGGAAAGGTGATCGACGATGTGGAGAATAACAAGGTGGCCAGCTGGTACAGGGATACCCGCGCCGTGATTCTTGCCATCCAGCGACAACCCGGAACCAACACCATCGAGGTGGTGGACGGCATAAAGAAACTCCTTCCCGTTTTCAGGGCGCAGATGCCGGCCTCGGTGGATCTCAACATCCTTTACGATCGGTCCGCATCCATCCGGGAATCCGTGGCCGATGTCAAGTTCACACTCTTCCTGGCCATATGTCTCGTGGTCCTGGTCATATTTCTCTTCCTGCGCAATCTCTCCGCCACCCTCATCCCGAGCCTGGCGCTTCCGTTCTCAATCATCGGCACCTTTGCCGCCATGTACCTTCTGGACTTCAGCATAGACAACATTTCCCTCCTGGCGCTGACCCTTTCGGTCGGTTTCGTTGTGGACGATGCCATAGTAATGCTGGAGAACATCGTACGACACATGGAGAAGGGGGAAGGGGTCATGGAGGCCGCCCTCAAGGGATCGAGGGAGATCGGATTCACGATCCTTTCCATGACCCTGTCGCTTGTCGCGGTTTTCATCCCGGTTCTGTTCATGCCGGGGATCATGGGACGTCTCCTGCACGAGTTCGCCGTGACCATCAGCATGGCCATTCTCATTTCCGGTTTCGTCTCTCTGACCCTGACCCCCATGCTCTGCAGCCGGTTCCTCAGACCTGTGGCAACGGAGCGGCACGGCCGTCTCTATCTGTCCATGGAGCGGTTCTTCCAGGGTATGCTGAACCTTTATGACCGGACCCTTCAGACCGTTCTGCACCACCGGCGGACAACCATGGCGGTTGTTATCCTCCTTACCCTGCTGACCGGCTGGCTATTCACAAAGATGCCGATGGGATTCCTGCCGAGCGAGGATACCGGCCAGATATTCGCATTTACCGAGGCCGCCCAGGGGATATCTTTCGAAGACATGAAACTGAAGCAACAGCAGCTTGCAGCCATCGTCGCTCGTGACCCGAACATCGAGGGATTCATGTCATCCGTCGGGGCGGGCGGGGCGTCCGCGTCCGGCAACACCGGCCGCATATTCATGCGCCTCAAGCCGCGACATGATAGGGACCTCTCCGCCGATGAGATCATACAGGAACTCAGGCCGAAGGTGTCGCAGGTGCCCGGAATCCGGATGTTCATGCAGAATCTGCCGGCAATCCGCATCGGCGGCCAGTTGACCAAGAGCCAGTACCAATACACCCTGCAGAGTCCCGATAAGGATACCCTGTACAGGTATGCGGGCGTGCTGGAGGAAAAAATGCGGGGTCTGCCCCAATTGCAGGACGTGACCAGCGACCTGCAGATCAAGAACCCGCAGGTGAACGTGGAGATCGACCGCGACAAGGCTTCCGCCCTGGGAGTCACGGCGCAGCAGATCGAAGATGCACTGTATTATGCCTACGGATCGCGACAGGTCTCTTCCATCTATGCTGCCAACGACCAGTATCAGGTCATACTGGAGCTGGAGGATCAGTATCAGACGGATCCGGCCTCACTGGGGATGCTCTATATCCGCTCCGATGGCGGCCGCCTTGTTCCCCTCAATACAGTGGCGAACCTCACCAGAAACCTCGGTCCGCTGACCGTCAACCATCTGGGACAGCTCCCGGCGGTTACCATCTCGTTCAATCTGAAGCCCGGCTTCGCTCTTGGCGACGCCGTGCCCCTGGTGGAGAAGCTGGCAGGGGAGACTTTGCCGGCGACCGTCAGTACCAGCTTCCAGGGTACCGCCCAGGCGTTCCAGGCCTCGCTGAAAGGTCTCTGGCTGCTACTGCTCATGGCCATCCTGGTCATCTATATCGTGTTGGGTATCCTGTACGAGAGCTTCATACATCCACTGACCATTCTTTCCGGTCTTCCGGCTGCCGGTGCGGGGGCGCTCCTGACCCTCCTGATGTTCAACAAGGTTCTGGATGTGTACGCATTTGTCGGGGTGATCCTGCTCATCGGGATCGTCAAGAAGAATGCCATCATGATGATCGACTTTGCCTTGGAAGCGCAGCGGAAGGAGGGCAAATCCCCCCTCGACGCCATCCACGAGGGTGCTCTTATCCGTTTCCGCCCAATCATGATGACCACCATGGCCGCTCTCATGGGCACACTTCCAATTGCCCTCGGCTTCGGAGCCGGAGCCGAGGCGCGCCGACCCTTGGGACTGGCCGTAGTTGGCGGTCTGGTCGTCTCCCAACTCCTCACCCTGTACATCACCCCGGTGGTGTACTACTATATGGACAGGTTCCAGGGGAGGTTTGTTGCGTGGATCGGACGGTGGAAAAAAGCGGCTAGCCACTAGCAGCTGGCGGCAGGGGGTATGTTCTTGAGATTCTTTCTTCTGATATTCTTTCTAATTTATAGCGGAGTGCACCTTTACTTTTTTGCCAGGGTAAGGGGGGCTTTTACGCCCGGTCCGGCAGCTACGGCATGTCTCGTCCTTTTTCTTGCGGCTATGATATTCGCTCCGATCATGGTGCGCCTGTCGGAAAGGGGCGGGTATGAGGCCACAGCCCGTCTGCTGGCTTACGTCGGTTATGGATGGATGGGGTTGCTGTTTCTTTTCTTCTGTGCTTCGTTGACCATTGATTTGAGCCGATTGTTGCTCCATGCGGCAGAAGCGGTCATGCACAGGGACTTTTTGGACTTTTCTCTTTCCACTAGAAGTTCATTCCTGATTGCATCGTCCTGCGCCGTCTGCATTGCAGTGTACGGCTATTTTGATGCGCTGCAAATCCGCACGGAGCGGACTGTGATAGAATCCCCCAAGATACCGGCCGAGATTGGACGCATCAGGCTGGTCCAGATTTCCGATGTCCATCTGGGACTCATTGTCAGGGAACGACGGCTGCAGAGGATCATTGGGGAGATAAACAAGGCGAATCCCGATCTGCTTGTATCGACGGGCGACCTGGTGGATGGGCAGATCAACGATCTTTCCGGACTGGTTGAAGGACTGCGGCAAATAAAACCGAGGTACGGGAAATTCGCGGTTACCGGCAATCATGAATATTATGCCGGTATCGATCAGGCGCTGGATTTCACAAGAAAAGCGGGATTTACCGTCCTCGAAGGAGAAGTAACGGAGGCAGCCTGTATAACGATCGCCGGGGTGAATGATCCCGCCGGAGGCCAGATGGGAACGGGGCGCACGGTTGCGGAGCAGGACCTGCTGGGACCGTTGCCCGGTTCACGGTTCACCCTGTTTCTCAAGCACCGGCCAGTCGTGGAAAAAGGCAGCGCAGGCCTGTTCGACCTTCAACTGTCCGGGCACATCCACAAGGGGCAGATATTTCCCTTTAACCTGGTCACCCGCCTGTTTTACCCGGTAAAGACAGGTTTTTCACACTT
>DATEVI010000092.1:0-14612 GCA_035281865.1 Geobacteraceae bacterium
TGCAGCGACTGCCGCTCATGTCGGCAAACCTGCCCCACATCTTTCGATCGGGATATTCTGCAGCAGGAAGACTGTATACGTTGCATAGAGTGCGTTCTAAAATGCAAATTCGGCAGATCCGGATTCCGTTTTGTGGGCCTCTCGTCAGACGGCCGGCCATATCTCCCGGAGCGTCGGGTTCTTCTGGGAAGCCTGGTTTCGGGTCTGTTCCTGGCGCGATTCTTTCGATTCGGGCATCCCGAGGCACAGGCCCGCCTGTTGCGCCAGCCGGGAGTGCGAGATGAAAGTGAGTTCCTGGAAAAATGCGTCAGATGCGGCGAGTGCATGAAGGTATGCCTGAAAAACGCCCTCTACCCGGCGACGTTGCAGGCGGGTCTGAAAGGAGTATTTACCCCGATGATAATCCCCCGCCTTGGATACTGCGAATACAATTGCACCCTGTGCGGCCAGGTCTGCCCCACGGGCGCCATACCAGACCTGACGCCCCGACAGAAGAAACGGGAAGTGATCGGCAAGGCGGTTCTGGACAAAAACCGGTGTCTCCCCTTCGCAAGAAAAATCAATTGCATTGTCTGTGAGGAGCACTGCCCTGTACCGCAAAAGGCGATACGCTTCGAGGAAGTTGTGGAAACCGACTCGGCGGGCAACCGAATCCTCCTGAAAAAACCCTATGTGGTCGATGAATTGTGCAACGGTTGCGGCATTTGCGAGTATATCTGCCCTGTCGAAGGGAAATCTGCAATCGAGATCACAGCCGTGAAAGACAAGGCTCCACTAGTCGAACAAGATTTCTCGGGAAGAGGCAATTATTCTTATCCGTAACGGTGAAATGACGGTAAATATTTCCCGTTTTTTGCGTAGCTCGAAACTTTATGGTAAATTTTCCTTGACACTTCTGTCAGTCTGGTGCTAAATAAATGACTTTCAAAAAAACAATAATCAGTTTTCAAATACACGGAGGTTCACGGTGGCACACCACAAATCGGCAATAAAGAGAATCAAGCAAAACCAGAAGAGATGCGACAGAAACAAGCATGTCCGCACCACGCTTCGTACTTTCATCAAGCGGGTTCGCGAGGCTGTTGCGGCGAAGGACGACTCACGTGCTAAAGAGTCCCTCGCAGCCGCCATCCCGGTCATCGATTCCGCCGCTTCAAAAGGAGTCATCCACCGCTCCAATGCCTCTCGCAATATTTCCCGTCTGACGAAACTGGTCAACACCCTGCAAGCCTGAATCATCACATCCGGTCTGCGGGGTGACCCACGGACGGTGAGTGCAAATAATCAAAAAGGAACTTCAACGATGAAGTTCCTTTTTTGTTTCCCCCGATCAGCTTCTTGACAACACGATTTACCCGCGTTTGTCGCAGAGATCCATCACCAGCCGCTCCATGAGCAGAACCGGCTTTCCGCCACTTGACTTGAGGGCCAGGTCAAGCTCGAAGAACTTTTCAAAAACCTTTTTCAAGCCGGGAACCGTGTAGTTTCTTGCCTGTTTGATAATCCCCTGAAGAAAATACGGATTTATCCCCGCTGTTTTAGCGATTTCATTGGCCGGTGTCTTCTTTTCCAGCAATTCCCGCACCTTCCATATTTGACGGAAATGCCGCGCGAGTACCGCAAGTATGAGAAGAGGTGCTTCCCCGTCCTCCAGCAGTGCATTCAAATTCCGCAATGCCTTGTTGAGGTCCTTGTCGCCGAGGGAATTCGCCAGTTCGAAAACACTGTCGACCCTGGTATCGGAAACAACTGCCTTCACGTCGGTAACATCGATGGTGTCCTTCCTGCCGGCATGGAGAGACGCCTTTTCGATTTGTGACACCAGTTCCTTCAGGTTGTTTCCGGAAAGATACAGAAGCATTTCCGCTGCGGCAGGCTCAAACTTTTTCCCGAGGTTTGCCACTTCATTCCGCAGAAAGGGAAGGAGCTGGTTTTCGTAAAGACGTCTGAATTCAACCAGTTCTCCCTTTTTCTTCCATTCCGAATAGAATTTCTTTCTCTGGTCGATCTTCTCCCCTTGCAAAATCAGGCATGTCGAAGGAGACGGATCAAGCACGTAAGGAGTGAGTGCATCCAGAGAGGCTGCCGGCAACTTGTCGGCGTTTTTTACCAGCACGACACGCCAATCGGCGAACATCGGAAGGGTCTGGGCGCAAGCAACGATCTGTTCTCCCGACGATTCATTGCCATAATAGACGTTCAGGTTAAAATCACGCATATCCGCCGGTACGAGGCGATCGAGCGCCGATTTGACCGCACGCTCGACAAGGTATGTTTCATCCCCGTAAAGATAATAAAGGGGACGAATGTCCCCTTTATCGACTGCCCGTGAAAATTCATCCGGTTTCATGCAATCACTCCCTGCCTTACGGAAACTAGAAGTCCTGCCCGAGAGTCACATACAGCTGTTGGGCAAGCCTGGCGCATATCTCCACAATTGCCTCATCTTCGGCGTTCTGTTGCAAGGCGATATCCGAGTTTGCCGGGAAGGACTGGCTCCAGGACAACGACCCTTTCCACAAAATCTGCTGATTGCTGTTCCTGCGCAGAGTCGCCGAGATGTACATGGAGGAAGTATACTCTTCTACGGTATCGGCAGCTGAATACGCAATGGCAGTCAAACCGTAGGAAAGCACTTCCCCTGAAAGGGTAAGGTCCCCGTCAGACGACTGAACCGTGAGACCGCTTTTGCCGGCAAACTCATCGATCAGCGCATTGGCCAGGACGCCTTCCAGGTTCGGTTTGTAAGTCTTGTTGACAAAAAGAGGGATATTCATCGTCTTGCCGGCACCGGCGTACGGGCCGGAATTCCAGCTGGCAGCATGGTAGCCGCAACCGGCAAGGCAGAAAACCATCAGCAAGAGAAAACATGTACAATACTTTTTCAACGAAACTCCCTCTTGGAACCTCTAGCCGCCAGCTGCTAACGGCAAGCAGTCGAATCTACTCACCCAACCACGATGTTTACCAGCTTTCCAGGCACATAGATAATTTTTTTCACGGCCTTATCTTCCGTGAAAGACTTCACCTTGTCGTCCGCAAGGGCCGCGGATTTAACTTCGTCCTCGGAAGCGGATGCCGGGACCGTAACCTTTACCCGCAGCTTGCCGTTTACCTGTACGACGACCAGCAGTTCATCCTCAATAGCTGCGGCGGGGTCGTAAGCAGGCCAGCCGTCCGCCTCTATACCTTTCCCATGGCCGAGAGATTCCCACAGTTCTTCGGAAACATGGGGAACAAAGGGAGCAAGGAGCAGAATCACGCTTTCAACAGCCTCCTTCAAGACCGGAGCGCTGGAGGGAAGATTCTTCGGCTCAAAGGAGTTTATGGAGTTCACGAGCTCCATGACCGCGGCAATGGCTGTGTTGAAGTGGAAACGCTCTTCAATGTCTTCGGTCACCTTTCTGATGGTCTTGTGCACCGTACGGCGCAGTTTCTTCCCATCCTCGGTCAGCGATTCGGGTTTCACGGCACCGGCGTCCACAATAAAAGGAGCGGATTCAAATACCAGCTTCCATATTCTGTTCAGGAAGCGGAAACTCCCGTCAACGCCCTGGTCGCTCCAGTCGAGATCCTTTTCCGGGGGCGCCGCAAACAGAGAAAAGAGACGGGCCGTGTCAGCGCCGTAGGCATCGATGAGCGCATTCGGATCGACCACGTTCCCCTTGGACTTGCTCATCTTTGCCCCGTCCTTTATGACCATACCCTGGGTGAGAAGATTGGCAAACGGTTCATCCACGTCCACATAACCGAGATCGCGAAGCACCTTGGTGAAGAAACGCGCATACAACAAATGAAGAACCGCATGCTCGATGCCGCCGATGTATTGGTCAACGGGCATCCAATATTCCGTTTCGGGCTTGTGCAGGGGGCCGGCGGCGAAGTCCGGACAGCAGTAGCGGAGAAAATACCAGGAAGATTCGACGAAGGTATCCATCGTGTCGGTCTCACGCCGGGCCATCATGCCGCATAACGGGCATGGAACATTCACGAAAGATGAAATCTTGGCAAGGGGATTGCCGCCTTCTCCGCTGAAGATGGCGTCTTTCGGCAACACCACGGGCAGATCACTCTCGGGCACCGGCACGACACCGCAAACCTCGCAATAAATGATTGGAATTGGGTTGCCCCAGTATCGCTGGCGCGATATTCCCCAGTCACGAAGCCTGAAATTCACCGTCTTCCCGCCAATGCCCTTCTTTTCCAGGTAGTCGGCAATCTTTTCTTTTGCATCACTGCTCTTCAACCCGTCAAATTGTCCTGAATTGACCATGATGCCCTCACTGGTGAAGGCTTCTGTCATGATGGCGGGGTCCGGGCTCTCGTCCTCGGGACGGATCACCACCTGAAGCGGCAGGTCGTACTTTCGCGCAAATTCGAAGTCGCGCTGATCGTGGGTGGGAACGGCCATGACCGCCCCGGTTCCGTAATCGGTCAGGACGAAATTGGCCAGATAGACCGGCATGCGACGTTTCGTAACCGGGTTTATGCAGTATGATCCCGTAAACACCCCTTCCTTTTCAAAATCCTCCGCCGTTCGAGTCAGCTTATCGGTTCGCTTCACCTTTTCGATAAACTCGACGACCTTGTCCCTATTTTCATCGACGGTAAGCTCCATGGCCAGGGGGTGCTCCGGCGCAAGAGACATGAATGTGGCGCCGTACAAGGTATCCTGGCGGGTGGTAAAGACCTTTATCGCTGCCTGACGCCCCTCAACCGGAAAATCTATCTCGCAGCCGTAGCTTTTGCCGATCCAGTTGCGTTGCATGGTGAGAACTCTCTCCGGCCAGCCGGGAAGTTTTTCCGTATTTTCAAGCAGTTCCTCCGCATATTTGGTTATGCGGAAAAACCACTGGTCGAGCTCTTTCTGTTCTACTCCGCTGTCGCATCGCCAGCAGCAGCCGTCTTCCACCTGTTCGTTGGCAAGGACGGTCTGGCATTTAGGGCACCAGTTCACAAACGAGGTCTTCTTGTACGCAAGCCCCTCCTTGAACATCTGCAGGAATATCTGTTGCTCCCATTTGTAGTAATCTAAGTCGCATGTTGCGATTTCACGATCCCAGTCATAGGAGAGCCCCATCTTTTTGAGCTGGCCTCGCATGTAAGCGATATTTTCATATGTCCATTTGGCCGGATGGCTCTTGTTCTGGATCGCCGCATTTTCCGCGGGCATGCCGAATGCGTCCCAACCCATCGGGTGGAGGACATTGAATCCACGCATCCGCTTGAAGCGAGCCAGCACGTCTCCGATGGAATAGTTCCGCACATGGCCCATGTGTATGCGTCCCGACGGATAAGGGAACATTTCCAGCAGGTAGTATTTTTTACGACCTTTGTCCTCGGTCGCTTTGAATTTCTTACCGTCCTCCCAGATTCTCTGCCATTTCTCCTCGACATTCTGGGGATTATATTTTTCCTCCACTTCATACCTCCGGATGGATTCTTACTCAACTCTTACGTTTACCGCGATCACTCCGTTTTACAAACCATCCCCACCCTTACGAGCTCCGCCTTCTTATCCAGGACGGGGCTGGGGGGGGGCCGTATGGAGGAGTTAAAAAACTGTGCTAAGCCCTTATATTCAGCATGGTTTTCGCCATATCAAGGATTTTGCCGGCCTGAATCGGCTTGGTTATGTAATCGTTCGCACCCAGAGCCAACGCCCTTTCCCGGTCTTCCTGCGCACCTTCCGTCGTAATCACCACAATCGGAGTATTCCTGTAATTTGCGTCATTTCGGACCAGACTGACCAGCTTGAGACCGTCCATGATCGGCATGTTGATGTCGGTCAGTATGAGGTCGAATCTGTCCGCGGACAGTTTTTTGAGACCGTCGACACCGTCGCTGGCCTCAACAATACGCACCCCCTGAAGTCTTTTCAGGGCAAAACAGATAAGTTGCCGCATTGTAGGAGAATCTTCAATTATCAGTATTTTATGTTCAGGCATCGTGATGTACCCTCCAAAAGTGTTTCCGGTCAGCCATCCTGATTGCTTCAGGTTCGGCAACGTTACCGGCTCAATGCGGGGTTCCGATCGACTACTTGGTGAGCAGGTCAATAAACCCTTGAATTGTTGACAGTTTGCGTTCGGACTCGGAATAGAGCTTCGAACTGAAGATTGCCGTGGCGGAATGTCCCGCCAGCAGCGTGAACAGCTCGTAGTCGAGTTCAGCAAAGGTCTGCTTCTGGATCAGCAATTTATATATGACAATGACCCCGATCACATGTTCTTTTATTTTCAGGGGTATGCACACCATGGGACTCAGGAAATCGCGCTCGTACGAGGAAATGTCGTCAACAAAATAATTTTCCCCGGTTTTCGCAACATCTCCGATGATTCCCTTACCATGCCTCACGGGGGGTATCTCTTCCCTGGAGATCCCTTCGGAGGCAACTGCTGTCAGCTCGTTTGTCTTCTCGTCAAGGAGCATGATGGCGAATTCTTCAGCTCCGATGAGATTTATTATGATCTCGGTAATTATCTGCAGGACTTCCCTGAAGTCGAGGGTGGAATGAAGTTGGTAACTGGCGATATACAGATTGGCAAGATTATTGTTTTCAGTTTCCACCTCCACATATCTTTCGGCAAAATCCTGATTTTCCTTCTCTATCTGTTCTTTTCTGCCCAGAATATCCGCCTTCTCCCTCTCCAGTTCGGAAATCCTCTCCTTCAGGCGATTGATTTCATCGGTGGAGGTGGGAATTTCGCTCCCGCTTCGCGATTTCTCTTCAATTTGCAGCAAACGGAAACGGAGACGCTCATTTTCTTTCAGAAGTTCGTGGGTAAATTCCGCGCCTTTCTTGAAGACCTGCAGAAACTCCTCGGCCCTGCTGGATACCGCTTTCTCTTCTTCTGTCGACATATATAGCACTCCTGTATTAATTACTGCAGTGGATAGAATATCGGACTGAACTGACAAGCGGAAAGAAGTCAATGCTCGCCTTGTGAGCGGATATGCGTGTGATGAGGGTATGCATTAGTACTAAAAAAACGCTTCCCCGCTTAACTCGCCTCTCCGCTTCCCCGCTTTAGCCTTCAGGCTTGGCCGCCGTCGATCCCGCAGCGCTGCATTATCTCGCCCGGCATCTTGTCAAGGGGAACGACCTTGTCGACCACTCCCGCGGCTATCGCCTCCCTAGGCATCCCGAAAATGACCGCTGATTCCTCCGATTCGGCAAGCACCTGCCCTCCTGCGGCCTTTATCGCCCTGACCCCCTTGGACCCATCGTTCCCCATGCCCGTCAGGACAACTCCCAGAAGGCGAGCACCGAATATGTCCGAACAGGAGGCAAACATCCGGTCCACGGAAGGGAGATAGTTTTCCCCGGGTTGCGGGTCAACGATCTTTGCCGCCACATCACCGGACATTTCCTGAAAAATCATGCTGTGGCCGCCCGGTGCGATGAGGACTTTGCCCGGCTTGAGCAGGTCCCCCGTCTCTGCCTCCTTGATATCGAAGACGGACAGTCTGTTCAGTCTATCGGCAAAGGTTCTGGTAAATCCGGAGGGCATGTGCTGTGAAATCACGACGGCAAAGGGAGGCTGTTCGTTGAACGCGGACAATATGCTCTGCAGAGCCGGCGGCCCCCCCGTCGAAGCTCCTATGGCAACAACGCTTATGCCTGATGATTTTCCTCTGAACGGCGATAAGGAAGCCTTCCTTTTATTCCTGGCAGGCCTTCCCTCCGCTATTAGAGCCTCCCGCATCTTGATGCCCGCCATGTTGAGCTTCAGAACGCTTCTGACTTTTTCATGGAGGCTTTCCCGGATCTTCAGAAGTTCATCGGATATGCCGAACGTCGGCTTGACGATGAAATCAAGGGCGCCCAGTTCCATGGCTTTGAAAACCCGATCATCCCCTCCCAGGGAACTGACGACGATGACCGGCGTGGGACACCTGCTCATGATGATGCGAAGTAGGGTAAAACCGTCCATTCTCGGCATCTCGATGTCGAGAGTCACCAGGTCGGGCTTCAGATCCAGAATAGTGCGTATGCCTTCCTCACCGTCAACAGCATATCCCACTACCTCAATCCCTGGAAGGGCTTCGAGCATCTTGGAAATCGCCCGGCGATTGTATGCCGAATCGTCTATGACGACAACACGAATCTTTCTCAAAAACAACCTCCGGTTTTCTCGGCGGCACACGGCTTCTGGTACACCATGTCATTCTTCAGATGCCGGAGCTCAAAAGCAGTTGTTGTGTTGAGCAGAGATTCCGCATGCCCGAGCAGCAGATACCCTCCCTCACGCAGCGTTCTGTAAAAGGTTTCGACAACCCTTTTTTTGGCAACCTGGTCGAAATATATAATGACGTTCCGGCAGAAAATTACATCCATTTTTCCGAGGAGAATGGCGCGGTCTTCGTCGAACAGGTTCAAATGACTTATGGTGACCAGGCGTTTCACTTCGTCGACAATCCTGAAGGACCCGTCGTGTTCGTCAAAATAACGCCTGACGTGGTGGCCTTCGGTAGCCCTGAAGGATGACCTGCCGTAAACGGCCTTCCGCGCATGCTGCAAAACCCTGTGGCTGATGTCGGTCCCTATGATCTCCAGTCTCCAGTCTCTGAAACAGTTCATGTCGAGGAGGAGCATGGCGATGGTATATGGTTCTTCACCTGTTGAACACCCGGCGCTCCATATGCGCAACTGCCGCTCGCCTTTTTTCTCCTTTGCGGCCTTGATTGCAGGGAGTATTTCCTCGGTAAATGCCTTCAACTGGAAGGCCTCCCGGAAGAAATAGGTCTCGTTGGTGGTGAGAATGTCCATAATGTCGGAGAGTTCCTGGTCCCTTCCCCTGTTGTACTTCAGGAAGTGATAGTACTCCCGGAAACTTTCCATGCGAAGATGCATCAGCCTTCTGGCAAGCCTTTTTTCCAGCAGGTATTTGGTGTCGTAATCAAAGGAGAGCCCACAATGGGAATGTATGATTTCCCTGATGAGGCGGAATTCCTCCTCCGACATGGCCATTTCAGATTCGGCAGTGAACATCATCGATATCTTTCCACTATTTCGTGCATCTGCTCCCTGACCAGGTCGTCGTTCTCCGTAGCGAGAGCTTCCTTCAGGTGCGGGACCGACCTTTCTCCCATCAGATCCGCCATAAGCTTGGCAAACAGGTTTCGGACACCCCAGTGGGGATGGCGCATCAGTGCCCGCCTGTGTTTCTCCACCCATGCGTCTCCTGTTCGAGCGAGCAAATCCATGGCCGTTTTGACCACTTCTTCATCTTCATTTGCCAGAGCCTTCTCCAGCAGGTCGACCGCCCTCTCACCGCCAATCGAGGCAAGGGCCTCGATCGCGGAAATCATGACTGCACCCGCGGCAGTTGGAAGCATGGCCTCCACCGCCTGTATGGCCTTCTCCCCTCTCAGTTTCCCCAGACTTTTCAATGCAGCGCATTGCACCCACGGGTCTTCGTCTTTGAGAAGGAGGAGCAGCGAATCGACTGCGTCTTCGCTCTCCGTCTCTCCCAGAGCCAAGGCGGCGGCAACGCGTACCTCGGAGTCCTCGTCGAACAGTGCCATAAGTAGGTGCCCGGCATTCGCCCTGTCTTTAAGGTCCGCAAGCACGGAAACGGCAGTTTTCCGTACAGACACATTTTCGTCCTTCATGAGCAGCGAAAGCCTTTCGGCATCACGCAACGCCCCGAAAAGGTAAGCCGCATCGCGTCTCTTTTCGGCATCATCACTGGAGACAAGAGATCTGGCAACCCGTGCAACACCTTCACCATCCAGTTCAGCCAGACGGGCGAGAGCAAAAATCGCCCCCTCCCTCACTTCCGGGTCGAAATCGGACAAAAGTGCCGAAATGCCGGGTATCAGGCCGGCAAGGCCCAGCTTGCCGCAGGCCGTCACGGCCTCCTTGCGGACCGTGGGCAGAGGATCGGCAAGCCCCTTTTCGAGGAGCGGCTCACAATACTTCAGACCCATTTCGCCGCATAGATACGTTATAACGCAGCGTTCACCCTCATCGGCTGAGGGATATTCACTTTCCAGGAAGGTGGTGATGGTGCCACCCATCGACTTGAAAGCCTGCAGACAATAACTCCGGAGCAGATCATCGCCGCACCCGCGCAAAAGTGCTGCGGTCGCCCGCTCATCCCCTATGATCCCTAGGATCTTCACGACAGCCTTTTTTGACCGGATATCGGATACGGACAGCAATTGCAGCAAACCGTCAACGACGGAAGTACCCTTTAGCTCCCTGAGTCGGGAATCAACGGATTCTTCCAAAACTCCGACCGACAATCTCTCCCTCAGCTGATCCAGTGCGCATGCAGCTGACTGGCGGGCATTTTTCGATTTTTGCCCAAGCCCGGACAGGAGAATCGCAACGCCTTCCGCACCGCCTACCGCGCCCACACACTCATAAACGGCCTTCTTCAACAGCTCGTTATCGGCAAGCGGCGCCAGGAGTGAAATGGGCACAGGTGCGCCTATTCGGCCAAGGGCTTCCAAAATCGTGAATTGCAGCCAGACGTCCGGTCTGTCCAGCAATTTCAGCAGTGGCTTTACCGCGCTCTGATCCCCCATTTTCCCCAGATTCTCCACGGCAGCGGAGCGGACATTGGCGTCCGGATCATCGAGAGCCCTTTTGAGAAAGGGAACAAAGGAAGGGTGTCCGATACTTCCCATGATGTCGATGATGAATTTTCGGACATCATGGTCGGGGTCATTCACGTAAGGGTGGAGCGCTGGAACCGCCTTTGCCCCTAGCCGCACAAGTATCTCCACGGCTGCATTGCGCAGTCCGGCGTTATCCTGGGATCTGAGCAGGGCGATCAGTTCTTCCGTCATATCCGAAGAAAAGAATGAGACGGACAGCAATTCAACCGCCTCTTTCCGGACGCGCCAGCTTTCATCGCCAAGCGCCTGGAAAAGGTATTCTTTCGTTTCACCAACCGGATACTCAGCGAGACCGACTACCGCAATCCTGCGAGTTTCTTCATCCGATGAAGAGAGAAGTTTTTTCAGTTTATGAAGCTTGTCCACCAATCACTCCCTATTTCATCAATAGTTTCATTTCCTGTTTTTTTTGCGAGACCAATTCTTCAAAGGCCTCTTCGAGGTACGACGTGCATGTCCTTATCTCTTCAGATATCCTCCGCTCATAGAGGGCACGCCCCTCCCGCACGTCTTCCTCCAAAAGAGTATAAAAACTGCCGTTGCGCACCCCATCTTCGACACGGTCCTGGTTGTACAGGGCGATATCGGATACGATAAGCCTGGCCAGCCGCCTGGCCTTTTCATGGGCTACGGTGTCATCCGGTGAGGCCGTCGTCCCCGTCTCTCGCTCTTCATCCTGCTTTATTGCATGGCGTGTGCTTTCGAGCTCCGCCAATTCCCGGGCGGTAAGCTCCCGTGTAGCGGACCGGCCGGCCTCTTCCCCCTGAGGTTCCGCTCCTTGGTCCTTTTCCGGACATTCCCCGCCGAAAACGAGCTTGTATATCTTGGCTGCCAAGGCGTCGGGGATGTGGTGCTTTTCAATATAATCGTCGGCACCATACAGGGAGCACGGCTCCCTCTTGTAACGTGTACCGTCGTAAATGGCGGCTATGAGGATAATTTTGACGGATGCCGTCGCAGGGTTTTTCCTGACTGCTTCGCAGACCTCAAAACCGTACATGACCGGCAACGCCACATCCAGGAGCACTACATGGGGGATCATTTCCTCAATGGCATCCAAAGCAGATTTACCGTCGTTGCACGTAAAAACATCAAAAGGTTCTGCCGAAAGTACCTTTTCCACCGCCCGGCAGAATACGGGGCTCTCGTTCGCCACCAGCACCCTGATCCTGCTGTCCGACCGGACGTCGGCCTCTTTCCCGGCCGGTGGAGAACCGGTCCTGCCTATCATCCTGAACAAACCACGGCACTTGCTGCAGCGAAGCACAACCCCTTCACCTCCAGCCTTCATCTCGCCGATTCTGTATTTAGTCTTGCATTTGGGGCACCCGACCAGCATAACAATCCTTTTCAGTCCGGAATCTTCTATACAGGCTACACTTGGTTGTTGTCCTCGATGTCATTGTTATATGTATCCACACCGCGCACCGCGTCGACCTCGTGGGCCTGTAAAATCGAATCGAGGTTGACGAGCATGACTAGCGAACCTTCGACAAGGCATACCGCGATAAGATACTGGGACTCCACACCCCGCGAAAACTGGGGAGGCGGACGAAGATCCCTCACCGGCACGGTTATGACTTCCGTCACTTCGTCCACTACGAGTGCGAATGCCTGTCCGGCAAGGGAGACGATCAGAAGTCTCGTGTTTTTGTCGGAAACCGGTTCGGCAAGCCTGAATCTCCTATGCAGATTCAGGACCGGGATGACGGAACCGCGAAGATTTATCACCCCGTCGATGAAATCAGGTGCATCCGGCAGACCGGCTGGCTTCAGGGGCTTGGTGATCTCCCTTACCCGCATGATGTCGGCGGCATACATATCCCCACCAAGTCGGAAACAAACCACCCGTATTTCCTGAATATCTGAAGTCATTCGAAATCCTTGATAGTTCCAGCGTTACCTATCCCTGCTTCGCATATCCGGAATGCTTCTACAACAGAGTAATATCAAGTACTTTTTCAAGGTCCATCAATATAAAGATACGCTCGTCGTGCCGGCCGATACCGCTTACCAACTCGCGGTCCCTTCCTTCGAGGACGGCGGGGGGTCTTTCGATGGGCTGCTGTGCCAGGGCGATTACCTGAAAGACTTCATCAACGAGGAGACCGCATAACCCGTCGCGTTTTTTGACGATAAGAAACCTCTCCCTGCCGGAGGGCGCCGTCGCAGGAAATCCGAGCCTCACCCGCATGTCCAGGATAGGTATTACCATACCCCGGAGGGAAATAATCCCTTTGACAAAAGCAGGCACGCGCGGGACTTCGGTGATTTCCCGAGGTTTTATAATCTCTTTTATGTCCATCAGGCTGATGGCATATTCTTCATCGGCCACGCGGAAACAGAGATACTTTATTACAGTGTCGCCATCGTCGGACACATCAGCCTCAAGGGATGACGGCGTTTCTTCGAGGCCTCTGGCAGCCTCCCGGCCGGCCAGCAGGAGGGCCACTGGATCAAACTCTTCCGGACAGGTCTCCGGCTCAACAAACGGCACAATGTCGTGACGTGGCAGCCGGGCTGTTTCCTCCGTCGCTTCTTCTTCACGCCCATCGAAAATTTCAGGGACTTCTTTTTCCGGTGTCGGCCGACCGGATGAAGAGACGGAATTTTCGGTGCTTTTCTCTTTTTGCGCTTTCTTCCTGATTTCAGCAAGATTCATGGTTGTTGCTCACTCCGCGAGCGTTGATGCGTCCGCTTTGCTCAAGCGTTCATGGGTCAAGCCTCGACCCCTTCAACCCCTTCCCGCTTCCACACTTTACTCCAACATCTATACGCTGTACGCTAGATGGTCAACTCATTTCTCACTTCTTCGATTACTGCATCATCTATCCATGCCGCATCTTTTCCGTAACCGACCAGAAGCGCGTTGGTGGCTATGGCGTTTATCCGTCTCGGCACCCCTCCGGAAAGCTCATGGATCATCTGAATGGCCTCCGGCGAGAACAGCCCCGGTTTTCCTCCAGCCACCTTGATTCTGAAATCCATATATTCCATGGTCTCTTCCAGATCGAGGGGGGCCAGGTGATACTGTATCCCGATGCGCTGGCGCAAGGGTTCGAACACGGGATGGGCAAGCTTTTTTCGCACTTCAGGCTGTCCCATTATGATCATGCTCAACAGGTTTTTGTCATCCAGCTGAAAATTCGTGAGCAGTCTGATCTCGTCGAACACTTCTCTCCCCGGTATCAGTTGGGCTTCATCAATTACAATTACCGGGCATCCTCCTTCGTTATGGCAATTGTACAGTTCGCCGGTTATCTCCTTGAGCAAGTCGTCTTTGCACCCGGCCGGATTTTCCAGCCCCAGATTTCTTGCCACAACCCGCAGAAACTCAAGGGGAGTAAGCACCGGATTGAAGATAAAACAGAAACGGTAGGAATCATCGAGAGAATCCATGAGAGCTCTGGAAATGGTGGTCTTGCCGCTCCCTATTGCGCCTGTCAGCAGGGCGGGTTCGCGCTCTTCAACCGCATACTGAAGTCTGGCCAGGGCCTCCTGGTGCCAACGGCTCAGGTAAAGAAAACGCGGATCCGGCGTCTTGCTGAACGGCTTTTCCCTGAGACCGTAGAACCGTCTGAACATCCTAGGCGCTGCTCCTCGTTGCCTCGTTGATAATGCCGCCGACATCAAGGACGAGAATTGTGCGCTGATCTCCCAGGTCGGCGGCCCCTGCAATACCCCTTGTACCCTTGAAAGTATCGCCGAGCGGCTTAATAACAATGTCCTGCTGTCCGAGAAGATCGTCCACCACGATCCCGACGCGCCTATCCGCAAGGCCCACCACGATCACATAGTAACAGTCGAGGTGCGCGGCACCTTCCTCGATTTCGAAAAAGCGGGAAAGCCGGAGCAGAGGAAGTGTCGTGTCCCGAAGCTGCATGACCTCCTTGCGTTCCACGGTAATGATATTTTTACTCTCCAGAGCAAGTGTTTCCTGAACCGAAGCTATCGGGACCGCATAGGAACGACCGGCCGCC
>DATEVI010000093.1:0-7741 GCA_035281865.1 Geobacteraceae bacterium
CGGTTAATTCCGCAAGCCCTTTTTGTTTGCATCGCTGTGACCTCGCCGTCTTGTTTGAGAGGTCGCCCGTCAGTGTCCACATTCCTGGCCTGAAAAAGTTTGACACACTGTTTCATCTTGGGACCGAAGTCGGGATCGTTGGAATCCAATCTCAATGCTGGATCCTGTTCAATCGCAAGAGCTTAATTCAACCGCACCTTCAACACTTTTACAATTTTCGGGTCCTGCTCACCTGTCTTGATGACGCGTCCCGGATACTTCATTTTATCCTCCACAGCACTATTTGCCTGCTTGTCCTGGCTCAAATTATCCTTCCGTGTCAATGAATTGGCAAATTATTTCCAGCGAACTCCCGAACCGCCTGAATTGCCTCTTCCACCCGGCCCTCCCTGGGCAGCGTTGCTGCAAGTTCGTTTATGCAGTCCCGCTCGGTAACAAGCCTGAATGAACTCCCGAAATTGAGATCATATACCCAGGACAGTTGCATTATCTTGAAATCATTCAGAGTCTTCACCTTGGATAGCCGTACCATTTTACCGCTTGAAATCTGCTCCAGCACGGACGGAGAACATTTCGGTTTGTCAGGAAGCCCAAGACCGGCCGCCGATGCCCTTTCCTCTTCAGGCTGTCCGAAATATTCAACGAAAACCCTCCATATGTCGAGCTTGTCGGCGTCACGGATCAGCTTCAGGAATAATTGCGTTTGTTCTGGAAGAGTGTTCGGAATGGCAAAAGCATTATGGTGCTCAACGGAGTGAGCGATAATCGCTCTCTCGCGGGGAAACAGAGAGGCAAGCACCTCGTAATCTTCTATTATCCGGGAACCGAGCTCAGCGTGATTGACTGAAATGCCATCCCGGAATGTTTTGAACTGACGGTACTGCTCAAACCTGCCGACATCGTGCAACAACGCAATTGTCTCAGCGATCAGCATATGCCCGTCATCCATGGATTCTCCACGGCAAAGCTCCAGGATATTCGAGCAGACACGGTAGGTATGTTCTTCTTTCAGGGCCATATTTTTCCGGATGTCATCATCTTCGGAATCAAATGACCTGCAGTATTTCGAAAACCACTCACGTATTGCGGTCACGTTTTCCGGATTCATCCCTGGCACCCATCTTCACAACAAATATCGCGGCGCGACAAATCAATACCAGGAGCATTCCCCTGGGATATTTTATTCAAGGGATTTAAACACCTGCAGCGCCACACGTGTCGCATCCCGCATTTGGTCAAGGTAATCCGTCATAAACGTCCCATCGCTGCGTTTATCAATGACCGCACAGATCGCTCCCGCCCGATAACCGATACCACCCATGAAATGAAGTAGAAAGCTCGCCTCCATTTCTATGTTTTCCACTTTGAGACCAGGAATTCCGGTATCCATTGCCGCAAAATAATTGTCCAGTTCCGACGCCGTGGGGGCTATGCGTGAGATTCTTCTCCCTTCATTGGCAAAAAAACCCGAGCTTGAAACGGTAATTCCTTTTTTGCAGCGGACTCCCAAATGGAGAGCCTCTCTCTCCAGCGCCACCCTCACTTCGGGGTGCGCTCTTGCCACGTAAGGACAAATTCTTCCCTTGAAGCGGGCGTTTGCTTCGACGGCCGCCGCCAGCACCTCGCGCGCCCGGACTTCAAGCACGCGGCAACACGAATCCGGACAGGGTGCATCGTAGAACAGCCCAGTATTGTCTAGTCCGACCACGTAATCGGTGACCACCAGCGTTCCCAGCTCGATGTCGGGCTGCAATCCCCCTGAAGTGCCTATTCTGATCACCGTCAGAGGATTGAACTTTTTCTTTCTTTGCCTGGTGCGAAAATCGATTTCGTTCAGTGCGGTTATTTCGTTGAGAACAATTTCCAGAGAGGGCGTGCCGATACCGGAGGTTATCACTGAAAAGCGTTGTCCCGTCAGCGCCGATATTCCGGTAATGGCTCTGAAACCTCGGTGACAGCGGTCGACTTCCCGGATGGACATGAATTCGTCGGCAATAAATGGAACCCGGTCAGGATCTCCGACGATGATAACATTCCGGGCAAGTTCCCTGGGAGCGAGATCAAGATGATACACCCTTCCCTTTACGATCGGCAGATCAGCGGCTGTAAAAGACCCTGTTTCCATTACGTGTCCCCGATTATTTTAGAGTTTACTGACGGATGTCCGACATAATTTAATTACAACGCAAATGGAAGATGCGGCTCACTCATCGGTTTAATAATCGAATCATATCACAATATACAGACCGAGACACGGGATATAATGACACACTCAGCATCCGGCTTCATACTACAACGTGCTGTTGCACCGCAACTTTCATGACGCGCGATCTGGTGTCGGGAAGTTGACACTTTTTTGCAGTCCGTGACCGAAATGGGCAAAAAAAAAGGGACGGAGGTTGGAGAGTCCCACCTATCCCTTTACCCCTTTCACTTGAAAGGGGAAACCTTAGCAGATAGTATATTCGATGCAATTTTGTTACCATTTCGTACCATTCAATTCTTGGCTTTTTCCTTGCAATCGATGATATATGCAAATATTATCGGGTTTCGCATGAAAACTTCATTTTCGCAAGAGGTTACCATGAAGATCGTAATGTACAGATGCCCCAAGTGCAATCGGGTCAAACAGTTTTCAGTCTGGAGATACCTCAGCAGGGAAGAACTGAGCAGACTGAACTATGTCGATGTTGAATTCAAGTTTGTGCAATGCGATATGTGCTGAAATTGCTGATGCGGTTGCCTTCATCTCCCCTTTTCCGGGCATAACCATACGCCTCCACTTCAATATAAATGCGCCTCCACAAGGGGCCTGAGCTCGTATCTTCCGCCTCCGCTCCGACAGTCACACGGATAGTCATTCAGTAGTTCCGACCCTCTGCCGATAAATCCCAACAAAATATCTTTACTCCGAGCATTCCGAAGTGAGTCAATGCCAATTTTCCACCAGCAATATGTTAGACTCAAAAGTGAGGATTTGCTATCGCCAAACCGAAACAATATTTGGGGGATTTCATGGGTGCCATGCTGAATGTCGACGAAACCTGCTATATCGAGGAAGGAAAAAAAGACGGACTTCCGGTAGTGCTTGTCCACGGCATGGTCTTCGACCACAGGATGTGGCTGCCGCAAATCGATGCGCTACGCGACCACTTTCGTGTTATTGCCTACGACGTGCGGGGTCACGGCAAGAGCGCAGTGGGCGACGGACAGTACACACACCGGATGTTTGCGGAAGACGTTGTTGCATTGATGGATCACCTGCAGATCGAACGCGCTGTGATGTGCGGACTTTCCATGGGCGGCGCTATTTCACTTCGCACCATCGAGCTTTATCCGGAACGGATCCGTGCCCTTGTTCTCTGCGACTGCCATAGCGCGGCAGACTCAAACGAAGCGAAATATTGGCGGGAACTGGCGATTAAGGCGGTCAAACAAAATGGTCTGGAGACGTTCGCCGATGTTTTTGTGAAAAAGCTCTTTGCCCCGCGGACGTTTTCAACCCGGCCGGATATTGTCGAGTTGATCCGCTCAATGGTCCTGGGAACATCGCCGCTTGCGGTCTGCGGCGCTCTCCTGGCCCAGGCCGCCAGGACCGACACAACTGACACGCTTCCTGGAATAAAAGTACCGACGCTGCTGCTTTGTGGAGAAGAGGATACACTTACGCCTCCCTCGCTCATGCGCTCCATGCACGAAAAGATCCCCCTCTCCGAGCTTCGCATCATTTCCTGCGCAGGGCATGTCAGCAACCTGGAAAATCCCGACGAATTCAACGGACATTTGGTGAGGTTTTTGGACAAGCTTCGTTGACTCCTGCCATCTGCAACCGAAAACAGGTCTTCTCAACGCAGACCTCGACGTTTCAGTTCCCCTTCCACTTCCTTTTTCCGTGCGGCGGTTAGGCGGGATGAGACAAGGAGATTTTTCAACTCAATAGTCGGCAGCGTAGGAAGAAATACGGTGAGCCATACTTGGGGGGTCTTCTGATTTTTGAGGATCGCCAGTTTGAGATTGAGTCTGGACTGCCAGCGGGGGTGACGAGCGACCGCTGAAATGGTCGCCGCAGTGGCTTTGGGTCCGTCGAGAAAGAGGAATATGTCCGATTCTCTCAGACGCGGGTTGGACAGGCAGGCATCCATCAGCGCGGGGTCACCGTCCTTTAGAAGCGCTCCCACGACATTGGATGTGCCTCGTCGCGCCACTGTCAGCTTATTCCCCAATGGCGCAAGAGGCAACCTTTGCAGGATTGTCCGCTCAGCCGCAAGCCTCTGGTCCGGCATGACACCGGGAAGCAGGCAAACGGCAACCAGTTCGAAAAGGTGAAGGTGCGGTAAAAGACTCAGAACTATCGGTCCGGGAGTATTCGGATTATGCACAAGGGCAACTTTGAGCCTGTGACTCTCGGTCATCCGAGGCATGTGGTAAATCGCCTTGAGCAGATCATCCGTGAGGTCGCGCCGTCTCAGCAAGACAAGCACATGGTCCTCTTCGAGCAAGGGGTTTTTCAGGACGGCGCGAACCACATCCATGGAAGGGTCGGCAATGAACTGGTAAATTTCTTCATTGCCTGCCGTGAATGCTTGATGTAATCTGTGCGCCGGCTTCGTATCAACCGTCGATGTTCCCTGAGATGGTACCATGCAAGGTTCCTTACCGCATGTCATGCCTGTCCGATGACATTGCGCGGTCATTTCGAAAATGATTTCACACAAAATTACTCCGTTGTCAACATAATTACTTTGACGTTATATTTGCTTGCACACAACCCTGTTCTCGACTATCATTTCACCGCCTGAAATGACGGCAATTCCGATATCGCGTGATTATTGATGATCAGAATAAAGTCCTTTGAATTCAGTCGCAGGGAGCTTGCGGGTTCCATGGGCGACCTCGGCATTCTCATCCCTTTCGCCATTGGTTATATGACCGTGTGCGGCCTTAACCCGGCCGGTTTCCTGGTGATGATGGGGTTGGCCAACATTGCAACCGGGTTAGCCTACCGTTTGCCCATGCCGATCGAGCCGATGAAGGTGCTGGCAGTGGCTGCTATTGCCCAGCACTGGTCCCCCTCAATGGTTTATGCTTCGGCTTTCGCCATGGGGATGATCTGGATATTATTCGCCGTTACCGGAATTGTCGGATGGCTTGGCCGCGTAACACCCCAATCCGTTATTCGCGGCATACAGGCATCCCTGGGCATCCTGCTCATCATCGAAGCAGTCAAGATGCTCTCGTCAGGGTGGGTTCTGGGCATCCTATGTGTGATAATAGCCCTCGCCCTTCGCCAGAACCGCCACGCACCCGCAGCTGTGGTCCTCATGGGACTCGGCATCGTCATCGTATTGGCAAAAGGTCAATTCTTTGAAATTTCCACACCCACTCTCAGTCTCCCCCCGATTACCGCCTTCCGTCCCGAAGAAATATGGCAGACTCTTGTTCTCGCGGGATTCGCACAGATACCGCTGACCGTTACCAACGCCACAATAGCCACCTCCAGTCTGATCAGCACATACTGGCCGGACAGGCCGGTGAGCGAGAAACGTCTTTCCCTTAACCAGGGCCTCATGAACCTGGTCGTACCCTTTTTCGGCGGCATGCCCATGTGCCACGGCGCAGGCGGACTGGCGGGGCAGTACTACTTCGGCGCAAGAACGGGCGGTACCAATATCATCGAAGGGCTTGTGGAAATCTGTATCGGACTGTTCTTCGGGGCGTCCGTTGCGGGACTGTTTACCGTCTTTCCCCTTGCAATCATCGGGGCCATGATGTTGCTCGTCGGCATAGAGATGACCAGATTTGCAAAAGATTCGCTCCGACCCGACCATTTGATCCCCATGGCGGCAACCATTGCGGTATCCCTGATGACCAACATGGCCTACGGTTTTCTTGCCGGGATTGTTACAGACATTCTAGCCCGGTATGTCGCGAAAAAGCGGAAGCAGTCGGTATAATACCTACTGCTTCTCCAGGAAAATCCTCAGGCCCTTGAAATCCCTTTGCAATCCGAGTCTGCAAGTCTTTGGCAGACTGCCGTTTTCCGTTCACCCATCCGCGATACCGCCCCATTCCCCGATTATGATATACTGTAAAAAAATTTCATTGTTCGCGGGATGAACATGCGCTATTCAGCTCTCCTCACAGACCTGTATGAACTGACCATGCTTGCCGGATATTTTGAAAAGGGAATGCACGAAAAGACGGCGGTATTTGACCTTTTTTTCCGGAAGGCCCCGTTCCAGGGCGGTTACGCCGTTTTCGCCGGCCTTGAGACCGCCCTGAACTATCTTTCCGAACTGCGCTTTGAGACGGATGAAATCGACTATCTGCGATCGCTGAACATCTTCAAGCCCGCTTTCCTGGAGTATTTGAAGATATTTCGTTTCCACGGAAAAGTAATAGCCGTCCCGGAAGGAACCGCAGTCTTTGCCCGTGAGCCGCTGGTCACGGTTGAAGGACCAATGGCCCAGGTGCAACTCGTCGAAACGGCGCTGCTGAACATCATAAATTTCCAGACACTGGTAGCCACCAAGGCCGCGAGGCTGGTAGTCGCGGCGGAGGGGGGTACCATCGTCGAATTCGGCCTGCGGCGCGCGCAGGGACCGGACGGAGGACTGAGTGAAGTGCGCGGAGCGTACATCGGGGGCGTGCGCAGCACCAGCAATGTCTGGGCAGGCAAAGAATTCGACATCCCGGTCAAGGGCACCCATGCCCACAGCTGGATCATGTCTTTCCCTGACGAACTCTCGGCTTTCCGGGCCTATGCCGACGTCTTTCCAGACAGCAGTATCCTTCTCGTGGATACCTACGACACCCTGGAAAGCGGGATCCCTAACGCCATTATCGTTGCCCGGGAATTGCGGGAAAAGGGGTATGAACTGCTCGGAGTGCGCCTCGATTCGGGTGATCTCGCATATCTGAGCCGGGAAACGCGGAAGATGTTTGACGAAGCCGGCTTTCCGGATGTGAAGATCCTCGCCTCCAATGAGCTTGACGAGTATGTAATCCGCTCCGTTCGCGAACAGGGAGGGAAGGTAGATTTTTATGGAGTCGGGACAAGGCTTGCGACCTGCCAGGGAGAAGGAGGCGGCGCCTTGGGCGGAGTCTACAAGCTTGTGCGTTTTGAAAACCAACCGAAACTCAAGGTCACAAGCGACGTAACCAAAAGTACCATTCCCGACTTCAAGCGGCTGATCCGGGTGAGTAACGACGACGGACGATTTTTGATGGACGTCATGTGTCTTGAAGGTGAAGAGCTCAAGTCCGGAGACATCGTGTACGACCCCACCAGTCCCATACGTCACAAGGCGATTCCCGATGGAGTCGGCTTCCAGGACATTCGCAAGGTAGTTATGGACGACGGCAAAATATGCATTCCTTCCCCTACCCTGGATGAAATGGCAGACTATGCCGCCGAGCAACTGAAGTTTGTTCCGGACGGCACGCTCCGTTTCGAAAATCCCCATCTCTACAAGGTATCCATAAGCGGGAAACTGCACGAAATGAGAACAAGAATGATAGAGGAGGTGCACCGGGGGTTTAGAAAGCACGACCCGGTGTGACCGGTAAATCACAGAAAGTCAACAGGAAATGGCAATGGAAAGAGAATCCGCCCTGCTTATTGTCGAC
Organism: Geobacteraceae bacterium; assembly: GCA_035281865.1. Lineage (GTDB taxonomy): Bacteria > Desulfobacterota > Desulfuromonadia > Geobacterales > Geobacteraceae > CAIWTU01. The sequence goes on from DATEVI010000093.1 coordinate 7,630, forward strand.
GTACAAAGGGATTTCTGCCCAGGGGGCAGTCTGGCCGTAACCGGTGGCGACGAAATAATCCCGGTAATCAACCATTACATAGAAATCTTCCAGGAGAAGGACCTTCCCGTGC
>DATEVI010000094.1:0-2211 GCA_035281865.1 Geobacteraceae bacterium
TCCTCACCGGCGGCGGCGAGAAATCCATCAAGCCCCTTGCTGGTCTGCATGGAGAGATTCTCGAAGCGGTAGCGGGCAAGGCGTACGGAGGCCCAGGGGATGAGGAGTCCGAGGGAACAGGCGATGGCAACGGCGTTCGACAGGTAGATCCATAACATGTCCCGGGTTCGCAGAGTGCTTGAAAATCGTCCGTCGACAATCCCCGTCCTGTTCCATGTCAGATTGGCGACCGCCGTCTGCACGTAAATGGCGATGCAGAAGTAGAAGATCAGGAGAAGAAAGTAGAAAAGGACGGCGAAAAGAACACTTATCTGGCCGGGGTTTTTCGCCAGTGACGCGAGCGATTGCTCCGTGGAAAAGTAGGTGATTCCAAGGGCAATAAAGAGGACATAAGCGGCTCCAATCGCCACTACTGCCAGAAATGCCCGGAAATAAATGCGGTAGAAATCTCCGGCCGTCGCGGCAAAGTTGAACGGAGTGCTGCCGTAGCTGCCGTTTTCCACCAGGAATCGTTTCTGCCGGTAGCTGACGTACGGAATAATGAGACCGAGCGTCAGGGGGACGAGGAGGTACAACCCGGCGAAGACAACGTAAGCCTCACGGTAGGCCGGGCGGAAGGAGAAGCGGATGTTGCGGTGGGCGGAGTTGACCGAGTTGTAGCGGCGGGAGCGGACAATAAGCCAGGGGACGGCCAGGAAGAAAATGAGGCCGAAAACTAGACCGAGGAGGGGTACGAAATGGTTTCCGGCCGAGTAAAGGATGAAAAAACCGGCGGCAATAAGCCAGCCCTTGAACAGGACTATAGGGTCGGCGAGGTAGTCGAAGGGACAGTCGTGGAGAAGGGTGTTGCCGTAGAAATAGCGCCGCTTCCGCACCTTCGCCCACGGAGAATAGATGCCGAAGGTCATGATCTTGAGGAGCGTGTTGACGATCCAGATGCCGAAGTATTCCCCCGGCCGCCCGGTGAAAGTGAAGCGGAGGGTCCGGGGTGAGTGGCGTTCCGCTTCCGGGGGTGACATGGCGGAGGATGGCGCAAGAGAGGCTGGCGGTTCCACTAGCGCTTCCATAACCCCCGGCGTGTCGGCCGACGCGGGCGCACTTGCCCCATTATCGATGTCTCCTGGGGAAAAGGCGAAGGTGCGACTGCAACTTGGGCAGGTGGCGCTGGCGGTGCGCGGGGGTATGACACTCCTTGCCAATTCCCTGCTGAAGCCGCAGTGGGGGCAGGTGAGAGTGATGTTATTCATGGCTCCTCCCTTTACTGTGTAATATCAGAATTTCGTTCCGGACCGAAAAAGGATGCTCTCCCGAAGAAAATAGCTGATACCTAATACACCTTATAATGAATGGCTGTCAACGGAAAAGGCCGTGGCATGGGCTTTATTCGCCATTGCAGGGTGATCGTTATAAGGCATTTTTTTCTGCTCCCCGATTGAAGTTCCCCGGATACGTGGTATAAGAAGTCTGTTGTAGGCTTACCGCGGGAAGCGTGGCCAATGGAGCCGGATTCAGGCTGGAAATCCAATATGGAGCTAATAAACGAAAATTACCCTGATATTTCGATCCTGTGTGTCGAAGACGATCCGATATCCAGACACTATCTCTGCCGAATCATATCGTTCAGGTTTCCTGGGCAGAAACTCCACGTTGCCGGAAACGGCCAGCTGGGGCTGGAACTATTCCGGGAGTTCCGGGCGGATATCGTGTTGACTGACATAAGCATGCCCGTCATGGACGGTATCAGGTTGGCGCGTGAAATACGCGCGCTGAGCCCCCACGCTTACATCATCGCCCTGTCCGCTCACAGCAACTTGAATTGCCCGCCGGACGAGATCGGATTCCTTTTCGACCAGCACCTGCTAAAGCCGGTCGATCGCAAACAGCTCATAGAGATCATTCACAACCGCGTTACCGGTATTTCCCCTGTCATGCAGGGTTAGCCCATCAGATTCACCCCTGTTCCCCTGCCTTCACTTTTCACTACGCACTTTCAAGTCTACGCTCAAATTGTCGCACAGGGCGGGAGACTGTCAACGTCGCTCCCGAATGTTTGAAAGGGATGGATAACCGCTCCTTGCGGAAGTTGCACAAATAAAAAGGGCCGGCTTTTTTTGCCGACCCTTTAAGAGTTCACCTCTTTTATTTAGTTATGATTTTAGAAGTGCCTCCGATGAATCTTTCTTTACAGGTTCTACACGCGACGTTCTTCTG
>DATEVI010000095.1:0-11340 GCA_035281865.1 Geobacteraceae bacterium
AGCGTCAACGGTATTTTCAACCATCAGCTTCATCTCTTCGCCGCAACAAATCAGCGCGCCCTCCCCGGTATGCGTAATTTCGACAATATTCCCGCAGATATCACATTTGTAGATTTCCAGCAGATTCGTCATATTTCCTCCTTTGAAAAGTGTTCAAGCCGTTAAACAACATATTGTAACAAAGAAATGCGAAATAAACAGAATTCGGCGAGATTATATAATTGGCGACCCACGCCGCTTAGTCGGCGCTTTATCGGCGAGGAACTTCAGTGACAGCGCGCAAAATGCGCTTCGACTCCGCTCAGCGCACGTTTGTTCCCTGAGCGGAGTCGAAGGGAACACACCACTGATGTTGTTTCAGCCAGTTAGCTTGAAGTTACTCAGAAGTAACCTTGCGAAAACCTGGGAAAATTTCCGTTGAGAGTTGGATTGGGGCTTTCCTGGAGCAAACAGTACGGCTTACATGCAGAAAGAAAGTTCGAGGCAAAACGCCCGAATTTTCTGATCATTCGATACGTGTGACAAAAGATGACAGATTACTGTTTGTTCCAGGGAAGACCCAATCCAACTCCCGGCAAATGCTTTCCGGATGGAAACCAGATACAGTCTTCCCGCTCATTGTCTCGCGACGGAACATATGGGAACCACCTTGCTGCCGCCCGCAGCACCAACAGTAAAATGAACCACACGATTACCTCCGGCACATTTAGCCCTTTCCAGCGCCGTGCCGGCTGCCTGCAACAACCCTTCCCCGCTTTCCCCGTTGTCGGGGAACAGTGAGATGCCTATGCTTGCAGTGAGGCGACCGGAAGACAGATGCTCTTCACCGGGGAAAGCAGCGCCTTCAATTTTGTTCCGTATCCTTTCGGCTACTATGAGGGATTCGCCGGCGGACGCACCGGGCACTATGACACAGAATTTTCCCTCCGCCACACGGGTCACCGTATCCATTTGCCGCGACGAACTTTTCAGTACCGATGCGCACTTTTTCAGGGCGACATCGCCGTTATTGCACCCGAGCAGGTTATTGTAGCAGGCAAAATCGTCAAGATCGACATACACTACCGCGAGTTTTTCCTCGCGCCTTCTGCAGCGACTAAGCTCTTCCTCAAGTCTCAGTTCCAGGAAGCGTTCATTGAAGAGGCCGGTCAAAGGATCTGTGACGGAAAGCTGTTCAAGCATGTCGGCCTTTTCCTCCGATTCGACACGTTCCAGCACCAGGACTGCCTGGTTCAAAACGGAGTTGAGAAGGCCCATGTCATGTTTCGTGAAGGAACCCCCGTCTTTTCTGTCGGAAATATTCAGGACGCCTATTGTGTTGCCCCTCACCTTCAGTGGCGCACTGATAAACGATTTGGTCTTGAACCGGTACCGATTGCGTATGCCGACCCTCTTGTCCTCCTCGATGTCATTGACCAGCATCGGTTGACCGCTTGCCACCACTTTGCCCGCAATCCCCGACCCGATTTCCAGTTTCATGCTTCTTGCCAGGCGTGGGCTCATGCCGATTGCCGACTTGATGCGCAGACTTCTGCCGTCGTCATCCAACAGCATGAGCGAACCGGATGAGGCCTGAAGAAGTTCCGCTGCCGCTTCCAGTATAGTCCGGTATAGCTCTTCCTTGTTTCCGGTGGCGGAAATGGAATCCATTATTGACAGCAATTTGCCCTGCAGGTATCCCTCCCGCGCCTGGATTTCCTTCCTCCCGACCAGCATGAGTTTCGAGGAAAGCCTGCCTATAAGGAGTTCGACCAGCCGGATATCCCTCTGATGCAATTCCGCATCGAAGAGAGCCACAAGTCCCAGCAGTTCGTCGCATGACTGGATTGGCAGGCAGATCACGCTTCCGGACCCAACCCCGGGGAACAAGCAGTCCATCTCTTTTCCCGTTAAAGCAGCATCTTTGCAGCAATCATCAGGGAACAGTTCCCGGATATCATAACCCGGGGCTATCGCCGCCTCTTTGGGCAACCCCGATGCAGCCCGTATCGAGAAACCGCCACCATCGTCATTACGCAACACGATGGCGATTCCTGGAATATCGAACAGGATTCCAATCGCTTCGTTGAGCAGGTCGATAGCTTCATCCGCACTGCCGCTCCTGTCCACCTGGACCGAGACCGCTGTGACGGCGTTCAACCGGTCTATGGATCTGTCCAGCAACCTGGAATGGAGGTTTTCCCGGTGAAAGGAAGAAATGATTTTGAAGACTCGCGCCGCCGTCTGTTTTATCTCGGCCAGAGATGCTACAGGCAGTTCGTCAAGCTTTTCCAGCAAGGCAAATGCATCAATGTTGCACGATTTGGCCAGCGACTCCATAAGGGTCAGATCGACGGACTTTTCCCTGAGCCCGCCGCCGACGAGACAGTAAGACACCAGGCCATCTGGGAGAAGCGGCACGGCAAAGTTCAGAAGTCCTGTCCTGCAACGGAAGGCCGCCGGCTTGTTTCTGCCCAATGAAAAATTCACGGCATTTTCAAAGGCGGTACGGCACATTTCCCCGCATTTAAGGTCGTTCACCAGTTCTCCACATACGTGGGATGCCGGGCCGATGGGGAAGACCTGTCCGCCCCTCCTGCAGTACAGGACCAGGCTATATCTCTCAAGAAATTCGTAGCTTCTGAAAAATTCAAGCAATTCCAGAGGCTTGATCATCATTGTTTCGTCATGAAGCACGACCGCCCCTCCCGCGGAAAGAATTTACCGTCACACCGCTCCACCCACAACAATTTCGGAGATAAGCAGGGTCGGTTGCGCATCGGACACAGGAACTCCCTGCCCGTCTTTTCCGCAGGTTCCTATACCGAAGCCCAGATCGTTGCCCACTTTCTCCACCATCTTCAAAACCTGCGGCCCGTTCCCGGTCAACGTCGCTCCCCTTACCGGGTCGCTGATTTCTCCCTTTTCGATGAGATACCCTTCTGAAACATCGAACACGAAATCTCCATTTACGGTATTTACCTGCCCGCCCCCCATCTTTTTGACAAACAGTCCGCGCTCCACGCCCCTTATGATAGTCCCGGGGTCCGTTTCGCCCGGGGCGATCAGCGTATTGGACATCCTGACTATCGGCTTGGAGTAGTACGATTCGCGCCTGCCGTTGCCGGTAGAGGCACAGCCGTCCTTCATGGCGGAAAGGCGGTCATACATGTAAGTCTTGAGCACGCCGTTTTCCACAAGCACTGTCCTCTGGCCCGCGACTCCTTCATCATCGAAGGAGAAAGACCCCCTCGCATGGGGAATCGTAGCGTCATCGATCACGGTGACGAGAGGTGAAGCGACCTGCGTTCCGATCTTGCCCTTGTACACGGAGAGGCCCGTCTGGGAGAGATCGGCCTCCAGTCCGTGACCTATCGCTTCATGCACCATGGTCCCCCCCGCATCGGAAGACAGAACCACCGGCATGGGACCCGCCGGCGCCTTGCGCGCCCCAAGCATCATCAGCGCCCGGCGCGCCGCCGTCAGTGCAATCTGTTCGGGGATATGCTCTTCAAATATTTCGAAACCGCGGAATTCGCCCACCGGTTCGTATCCCGTCTGGATTATTTTCCCGTCGGAAGCCACGACCTGCGACATGAACACGGTTCCGGTACGGTTGGCCTCCACGAATTCCCCAAGGGAATTGGCGACCTGTGTCTTGACCTTCCCGTCCCGATAGGCCACCATGACCTGCCGGATCCTGGAGTCCAGAGCTCTGGCCGCGGCGTTGGCGCGATTGACAAGTGCGACCTTGTCCCGGAGCGGTATGGTTTCGGGAGGTAGTTTTATGGCGAATTCGGACCCGGCAACCTTGGCTCTCATGTCGATGCTGTCCGCGAAATGCTTCCACTTGACCGCTTTGCTGACCGTTTCGGCAAGACTCACGAGCGAGACTTCGGATATCTCGTTCGTGTATGCGTACCAGGTGCGAAGGTCCGCGATGACGCGTATTCCCACACCCCGGTCGGTGCCGGTTATAACCCGCTCGATCTTGTCGTCCTCGCAGACAATGGATGTGGAAGAGCCTTCCTCGAAATAGATGTCCGCGAACTCACCGCCGCCCGACAATGCCATGCGCAGTATTTTTGAAATATCCATTGTCTCAAGCATTTTTGATTTGCTCCTGCCCGTCATGGCGTTCCCGTTGATCCACAGAACCATCAGGAAACGCAATCTCTGAAATCGTTATTTCACTTTTCAGCGCCTGCACCAGCTGGTCCACTTCCTCGACAAAGCAGCCTGGGACTGACATCGAGACAATTCCGTTAATGTTATCAACGGTACTGAGAGACGCCAGACCGTCGTAGGATTCGATGATGAAACGGAGATAGGCTATGTCGCTGCGATTGACTCTATAATATCTCTTGGTGAATGTTAGCATATGCAATAATATCTCCAGCTGATAAATTCCATGATTGATTTGTTATCCCGACGCAAGATATTCGTCCGGCGCATTACAAACAAACCATTTTATTTTATTCATTTTATTCTAATGGCCGAATCAAGGCAGGTCTATATTCTATCGCGGCACTTCCGGCTTGTAAACGTAATCAACTCCGGACATGCAAAAACAAGTAGGTTCCGCAGCGCCTATTGGGTTCCTGCTGACAATTTGCGCCAGTTCCGGTGTCGTTTTTCGCCCGGCAATTTTACCATCAACCCTGTTTTTCCCTTCGGATGAGATCGAATTTCTCAACCGGGAAAGGGACCCGCAATCTCACCCGTTGATTCGGGTTTGCGAACTGCACTGAAGCCCAGGCTCCGGCCGCAGTTTTCGCTCCACTCATCTCATGGATTGTATGAACATGCGATGACATGCCGCGACCGATGAATTCGACGGTTTCACCGACGGCAAACCTGTTCCTGGCCTCGACAATAATGTCGCCGTCTTCACCGGTTTCCTCGACAACGCCGACAAAGTCATGATTCCTGATATACCGTGAGTAATACTCGCGGTCGGTCTCCGATGGCTTCCCCAGCAGGAAACCCGTCGTATAGCCACGATGGCTGATTTTCCCCAGTTCATGCAGCCATTCGGTCCGGAACCGGAACCCGTCGGGATCTCCGCAATACCGATCAATTGCCTCACGGTATACCCGGATCACGGAGGCGAGGTAATGGATCCCTTTCATGCGCCCCTCAATTTTCAGGGAGTCCACGCCGCTTTCGACAAGCTCCGGTATGTGTTGCAGCAAACAAAGATCTTTGGAGTTGAATATGAAGGTGCCTTTGTCATCTTCCAGGACGGGAAAGTATTCGTCCGGCCTCGTTTCCTCTACCAGGGCGTAGTTCCAGCGACAGGGATGGGCACATTCGCCGGTATTGGCATTACGCCCGGCCATCACGCTTGAAAGGAGACAACGCCCCGAGTAGGAGATACACATAGCCCCGTGGACGAAGACCTCAAGTTCGAGCCCGGTTTTGGCCCGCACCTCCCGTATTCCGTCCAATGACATCTCCCGGGCGAGATTGACCCTTCTGATCCCGTGCTTCTCCCAGAACAGGACACTCCTCCAGTTCGTCGTATTGGCCTGGGTCGACAGATGTAGCGTTCTGTCCGGCGATATCTCACCGGCCATGTCCATTACTCCAGGGTCGGCCACAATGTAGGCATCGAAGGGAATGAGCGCTATCTCTTCCAGGTAGGCGTATAATCCGGTGATATCTGTATTGTCAGGGTAGCTATTGATTGTGAGCTAGACTTTTACCCCGTGTTCATGGGCGTAGTGTACGGCATCGGTCATCTCCTCAATGGTGAAATTGTCGGTCAAACTTCTCAGATTGTACGCCTTGCCACCCATGTAAACGGCATCCGCACCATAGTGTATGGCGATGCGTAATTTTTCCGCGTTTCCGGCCGGCGCCAGTAGTTCCGGTTTCTTCAAATCGAACGTCCGCCTCCTGCATTCCGAATTTTCAGTAAATCGTCGAAATGGTAGCATACTCGGCATTGTAATTGAATCGAAAACCCTAGGAGCCTGTCGGACTTAGGGGATCGTTGCGAGAGAATGGCAAATCGAGGACAGATTTCCGGAAATTTGAGAGCGAATAGTGAACCTATTTGTCGAAAATTTCCGGAAATATGAACCGATTTTCCGTTCTCGCAGTAGATTCACTCCTAAGTCCAACAGACTCCTACCTTTCTTCTTGACAAATAAAATGAAATGACATTTATTATCAGAAAATTTTTTCCGGAGGGGGCAATGCGTCTACAACTCTGTTTTATCGCTGGAATTCTCCTGACAACCAGCGGCTGCGCCAACCAGGACGTTATCGTGCAGAAGCAGTCGGAAATGGAAGCGCGGCTGGAATACCTCGCCCAGAACAACAAGTCCCTCGCCATGCAGGTTACCGGTCTGGCCGGCGAGGTCAGGGAATTGAAGGAGCGAAGTCAGAATAATCTGCTGGCGATTCAGGAACTCAAGGAATCCTCCCGGAACACAGCCGGTCGGGATGCAAGCATCTCTGCGGACAACACCCCCTCCCCACCACTTCAACCCGCCGCAGCCAAAATCGAACTCATAAACAACGAAGCGACGGCCGGACAAAAAAATGATACCGCTTCCTCGCTTTACATGACGGCCTTCGGGCTGTACAGTGCAAACAAATATCCTGCCGCGATCAAAGCCTTCAATGCCTTCCTGGAAAAGCATCCAGATACCGAATTCGCAGTAAACGCCCAGTACTGGATTGGTGAGTGTTATTATTCCCAGTCGGATCTTCCGAGATCCCTTGAAGCGTTCAAGAAGGTCGTGGAAAAATATCCGAAGGGTAAAAAGGCCCCGGATGCCCTGCTGAAGATAGGCTACACCCTGTTCGCCCTGAAGGAACCCGTACAGGCCAAGGCTGCGCTTGCATTACTGGTGGAAAAATTCCCCAACAGTTCCGCTGCCGAAAAAGCCAGGGAAAAACTTGCCGGCAGATAAAATCGTTGTCTCCCGGTACACTCGGAAAATACAGGCAAACCGGGAGAAAATGACAATCCAGCGAACGGTACAATTTTTGCTGCCGGATGAGACATGACCGCGGTTTCCGACAGCGTCGTCAAATTGAATGAGAACCTATGAGGTGTGTATGAAAAGGATCTTTTTTGCAGTGCTGTTCATGGTATCTATCCTGACTTTTCCCCTTGCGGCCCTTGCCCAGTCCGAAGAGCCCGTCATTTATGTCATCGGTAAGGGCGATACCCTGTGGGGCCTTTCCGACCGTTTCATGAAAGACCCCTATTACTGGCCCGACCTCTGGGCGCGCAATCCTAAAATTACCAATCCGCATCTCATCTATCCCGGACAAAGGGTCAGAATTTACTCGGACAGAATTGAAATCGAACCGGCACCGACCGCGAAGACTGCCGCGGCCAAGCGCCCGGCAGAAGAAATCGTCCCGGAGAGAACTTTCCTCGTCAACGGCGGTGAGGGATTTCTGCTTGAAAAAAGAATCAACCCTGCCGGCCACATAATAGCGACACAAAATGGCCGCAACCTGCTCGGTGAACATGACGTGGTTTATACGGACATCGGCAGGACCACTGGAGCAAGAAAGGGAGATCGTTTCTCGATTTTCATGGAAATGGAATCTGTGAGCCATCCCGTAACCAATGAGGTTATGGGTCATCGGGTCGCATCACTCGGTACATTGAAACTTGAGGAGCTCGAAAAGAACAACTCGAAAGCCATCATCACCAGCACTCACCAGGAAGTCGAACCGGGCTCGTACCTCATGCCATATAAAGCAAAGAAGCGTGCGGTCTCGCTGAAGGCTGCCGGCAACAACCTCGAAGGTTATATAGTTTCAACCCGCGATGGGATCATTTCCGTGGGCGTCGGTGATATCGCCTACCTGGACCTTGGCAAAAGACATGGGCTTCAAGCCGGCAACCTCCTCTACGTGGTGCGGGACGTAAATCCTGACAGGCTCTACACGGACAGGAAAGTCGGCGATCTCCCGAAAGACGTAATCGGCGCCATCGTGGTAGTTGAAATGGGAGAAAATACGTCGACCGGTCTCATTGTAAAGAGCGCTGAATCCATACACAAGGGAGACAAAGTCAAACTCATAAGGAATTGAGATATTCCGCCCGGTAAAAAAGGACTGGTTGCCACGCCGGTCCTTTTTTTATCATTTGACACCTTCGCATTATGGACTTTTTCTACTGGTTTGCCCTTAAATCGACCCCCCATGTGGGTAATGTAACCTTCCGGCGCCTGCTGGAGAGATTTGAAGATCCGGAAAACGTCTTCAAGGCTTCAGCCGGAGAGTTGGCCTCCGTCAAAGGAATACATCCCGACAGTGTGTCATCCATCGTACGCCGGGACAGCAGAACCGAAGCTGAAAAGGAGTGTCAGGCAGTTGCCCGGGCAGGCGTCAAGGTTGTCACCTTCCTTTCCCCGGAATACCCGAAAACTCTCCTTGAGGTCTCCGACCATCCTCCCTTCCTCTATGTCAAGGGAACTTTGTGCGCTGAAGAGCTGTCGGTAGCCATCGTCGGTTCGCGTCGGGCCTCGACCTATGGCGCCACAACCGCCGAAAAACTGGCCAGGGACCTCTCGGCACATGGAATTACCGTCGTTTCAGGATTGGCCCGCGGTATAGACACGGCAGCGCACCGCGGAGCATTGAAGGCGGGAGGAAGGAGCATCGGCGTCCTTGGATGTGGGGTTGATGTAGTCTATCCCCGGGAAAACCTGCAGATCTTCAATGAAATACCGAAAAGGGGGGCACTGGTTTCCGAATTCCCCATGGGAACGGAGCCGCGTGCCGAAAATTTTCCGCGGCGAAATCGCATCATAAGCGGCATTTCCAGGGGAGTTCTGGTTGTGGAGGCCGCGGAAAACAGCGGTTCCCTGATAACGGCCCAATATGCCCTTGAGCAGGGGCGTGAGGTTTATGCCGTACCCGGCAACATCAATTGTGGAAGCAGTAAAGGTTCCAACAGTCTTATCAAACAGGGCGCCAAGCTCGTGGAAGGCGTGGGGGATATCCTGGACGAGCTGCCCCAGTCCGGAAAAACAGCCAGTCCGCAGGTTGCGAACACAAACCAGACACTCAGTCCGCGGGAAGCGAACTTGGTAACCCTGCTGGCGCCGAATCCGCTTCACATTGATGATATAATCGCGAAAAGCGCGTTGACAGCGGGGGAAGTTTCCGCTATTTTACTCCGCTTGGAGCTTAACGGCATGATAACACAGCTTCCCGGCATGTACTTTCAAGTCGCATGAGCTACAATATGTGGAAGACAACGAGGACTGCCCTCCTTTCACAGTGTAAAATGATAATTGCACATATCCGAACGAATTAAACCTGCTGGTATGGTGAACCCATGGCACAACATCTAGTTATTGTAGAATCGCCCGCAAAGGCCAAAACCATAGAAAAGTTTCTCGGCAAGGATTTTAAGGTCCTGGCCTCATATGGACATGTACGGGCCCTCCCCAGTAAACAGGGCTCTGTGGACATTGAGAATGATTTTGAACCCAATTATGCGGTTTTGCCGGATAGCAAAAAGCACATACAGTTAATCAAGAAGGATCTTGAGAAGGCGGACAGCCTTTTGCTTGCCACCGACCCCGACCGTGAAGGCGAGGCAATAGCCTGGCACCTCCTTGCGGCACTGGGCCTCAACAAGGGCAAATCAAGTCTTCCCGTCAAGCGTGTCGTTTTCCATGAAATTACCAAGGACGCAATACTGAACGCCGTTCAGAACCCCCGCAACATATCAATCGATCTGGTGGATGCTCAACAGGCCCGCTCAATCCTCGACTACCTGGTCGGATTCAATCTTTCCCCTTTTCTCTGGAAAAAAATCCGTTACGGCCTCTCAGCCGGCCGCGTCCAGTCGGTAGCGCTGCGGCTCATCTGTGAGCGGGAACGGGAAATCAAGAGTTTCGTTGCCCAGGAATACTGGACCATCGGGGCACAGCTGGCAAACACCGCGGGGCAGAATTTCACCGCAAATCTTGTCGAAGCAGGAAGCGGCAAATTGGGGAAATTCGGTATCCCCGACAAGGAAGCGGCGGACACGATCCTTCAGGCCCTCCAAGGTCGCGACTACTCTGTGGAGAAAATCACCCGCAGTGAGCGCAAGCGACTGCCGGCCCCCCCCTTCACCACTTCCACCCTGCAGCAGGAAGCTGCCAGGAAACTCGGTTTCTCGGCAAAAAAGACCATGTCCGTTGCGCAAAAACTCTATGAGGGCATCGACGTGGGTGAAGGACCACTGGGCCTTATTACCTATATGCGTACGGACAGCGTCGTGTTGTCCCAGCAGGCCCTCAAAGAGGCAAAGGAAGTAATAACAGCCACTTACGGCCCGGAATACTCCCTGGCCAAACCCCGTTATTTCAAGAACAAGGCCAAGAACGCCCAGGAAGCCCACGAAGCCGTTCGTCCGACCTATATCGAGAAGACTCCCGGCAGTATCAAGCAGTTTCTCACTCCGGACCAGATCAAACTGTACGATCTGATATGGAAGAGAACCGTGGCCTGTCAGATGGCCGAAGCGCTTCTCGATCAGACTTCCGTGGACATCGACGCAGGAGACGGCTACAAATTCAGGGCCGCGGGCACCGTGATCCGTTTCCCGGGCTTCATGAAGCTGTATATTGAAGGTATCGATGATGAATCCGGCGACAAGGAAGGGACCCTTCCGCCGCTTCAGGAGAAAGAACTTCTTGCGATTCAGCAGATACTCCCCGAGCAGCACTTCACCCAGCCGCCGCCCCGATACACCGAGGCAACGCTGGTAAAAACCCTGGAAGAATACGGCATCGGCCGTCCTTCAACCTATGCATCCATCATGAACACCCTGCTGGAGCGAAAATATGTGACGCTCGAGAAGAAGCGCTTCTTTCCCGAAGATGTTGGGATGGTGGTAAACGACCTCCTTGTCAAGCACTTTACCCATTACGTGGATTATAACTTCACGGCCTCCCTGGAGGAAGAGCTCGACCAGGTATCCCGCGGCGAAAAAAAATGGAAACCCCTCCTGAGCGAGTTCTGGGTCCCATTTTTCACACTTCTGAAACAGAAAGAAGGGGAAGTAACCAAATCCGAAGCCACTACCGAGGCAACCGACGAAGTGTGCCCGGACTGCGGAAAACCGCTTGTGGTGAAACTTGGAAAGTTCGGCAGGTTTTATGCCTGCTCGGGCTATCCGGAATGCAAATACATTCGTTCGTTGGATAAGGAAAAGAAAGAGGCAGCGGAACCGGTCGTCTCTGAAGAAAAATGTAATTTGTGCGGCAGCCCCATGCTCATCCGCGATGGTCGATACGGCAAGTATCTGGCATGCTCATCCTATCCCTCGTGCAAGAACATTCAGCCCTTGGTGAAGCCAAAGGGGACGGGAGTCAAGTGTCCCGA
>DATEVI010000096.1:0-7103 GCA_035281865.1 Geobacteraceae bacterium
CCTCGGGTCCAACGCCCAATTTTGCCAGGACCCCGTCCACCGCCTCTTTTACCTGTTTGTGACCGGAGGCATAGGCCACCAGCATGCGCGCCAGGGGCCCCACTTCCATGGGCAGGTCGGTGTAGCGCGGCGACTTGACCCATGAATATTTCTCGTCCGTGTTCAGGTATTCATAAGGGGGCTTGGGGCCGGTATACTTGTATTTGGTTTCTCCCTGAAGCGGATGCAACCCCTTGCCCTTGCCCACGGAATACTCGTACCATGAGTGATCGACATATTCGGTGATCTTCTGTTCGTCGACCGGATACACCTTGGACAGGTCCTTGCCGATGATCGCGCCGCGCGGCAGCCAGAGGACTTCCGGCTTGCCGCTGTTGTCCGATGGGAATTCACCGTAAGTGAGAAAGTTGCCGACTCCGCCGCCGATGCCGGCCCAGTCCTTGTAGTAGGACGCCACAGCCAGCAGGTCGGGGATGTAGACCTTTTCCACGAATTCCCTGGCTTTTACCAGGATCAGCCGGATCTCCTCCAGCTTGTCGTCGTTCAGCGCGGTCTGGGAGTCGGGGTCGATGGCAGTGGACATGCCGCCGACCAGGAAAGTCTGCGGATGGGGGTTTTTGCTTCCCAGTATGGCGTGCATCCTGATTATGTCGTTTTGCCATTGCAGGGCTTCCAGGTAGTGGGCGGTAGCCATGAGGTTGGCTTCGGGGGGGAGTTTGTATGCCGGATGTCCCCAGTATGCATTGGCGAATGGTCCGAGTCTGCCCTTGGCAACGAAGGCTTTCAGTTTGTCCTGGACCGACTTGAAGTAGGTGGGCGAATTGAGCGGCCAGTCGGATATGGAGGCGGCCAGGGCGGCCGTTTTGGCAGGGTCGGCGTTGAGTCCGGACGTTATGTCCACCCAGTCGAGGGCATGCAGATGGTAGAAATGGATGACGTGATCGTGAACGTTCTGGATGCCTATGATCAGGTTTCTTATCATTTCCGCGTTGTCCGGGATCCTTATGCCCAAAGCATTCTCCACGCTCCGTACTGAGGCAATGGAATGCACCGTGGTGCATACCCCGCAGAACCTTTGGGTAAAATACCAGGCGTCGCGGGGATCTCTGCCCTGGAGGATATTTTCGATGCCGCGGAACATGGTGCTGCTGCTCCATGCGTCGTTGACCCTGCCTCCGTCCACTTCGGCCTCGATCCTGAGATGTCCTTCAATTCTGGTTATCGGGTCGATAACGATCTTCGCCATGCGCTAATCCTCCTTTTTCTCCTCGGTTTCCTTGCCCTTCCGGACGGCGCTGATTACTCCATGGGCGCCGAATGCCGCGGCAGTGGCGATGGCGAGACCCGCTCCGATCTTGTCGGCCGTATACTCGATGCCAAACCCCGGAACGTTGGGGAGTCTTCTGTAAAATGGGGTCATCGTATCCCAGAAGTTCGGCTCGGAACAACCCACGCAACCGTGTCCGCTGCCGACCGGCCAACTCGTTTTCATGTTGTACCGCTGAGTAGGACAATTGTGATACGTTTCCGGTCCCTTGCATCCCATCTTGTACAGGCACTGCCCCTTGCGGTGAGCCGCATCTCCCCATTGCTCCACATACTGGCCGGCGTCGAAATGCGGTCTGCGTTCACAGGCGTCGTGAATCCGCTTGCCATAGGCAAAGAGCGGCCTGCCGTGGCTGTCGGTGTTGGGCAATTTGCCGAAAGTGAGGAAGTGGACGACCGTCGCGGTCAGATTGTCGGGGTTCAGCGGGCAACCGGGCAGGTTTATGACCGTTGCCTGCGGAACGGCATCCTTCACACCAACGGCATTGGTCGGGTTGGGCGCCGCCGCCGGTATGCCGCCGTATGCGGCACAGGTCCCCACCGCGATGGTGGCAAAGGCGTTGCCGCATACCTCGGTGGCCAGGTCGAGCGCCGACCTTCCGCCGATGCAACAGTAGACCCCGTCGTCCTTCAGGGGAATGGACCCTTCCACGACGGCGATGTATTTTCCCGGCTGTTCCTTGAGAACCTTTTGCAGGGCCTCTTCAGCCTGGTGCCCCGCCGCGGCCATGATGGTTTCGTGGTAATCGAGGGACAGGACATCCAGCACCAGTTGGGCCACCGTCGGATTGGAGGCCCTCAGCAGCGCCTCGGTGTTCCCCGCGCAGTCCTGAAACTCCAGCCAGACCAGGGTCGGCCGCTTGACTTCGTCGAGTGCCCGGGCAATCTTCGGGGCGAATGTTACAGGTAGTGCCAGGGCGGCGGACATGGCGGTACAGAATTTCATGAAATCGCGCCGGGAAATTCCCTTCTCTTCCCATATGGTCGGTTTCTCCGGGTGTTGCTGTGTGTCTTCAGACTTTTTTCCGTCGTCTGTTCTGTCCATCAGTAGGGACCTCCTTATTGACAAGAGGATGCGGGATACTTTGGATGATGCTTATCGGGGAATATATCAATTCTTTCATTTTATTGCCCTATAGCCGGTTGTCAAGAAACGTCTCCGCTCAGCCTAATGAAATAGTAAAGTAGTCTTACGGGTTTTTTCCTGAGGCGAACCGGGATCATAGGGTGTAAGTTGTATCCACAGCCCCACGGTCCGACAATTGGTCGAAATTATTGCGGAAACTTTTCCGAAGTGTCTTTGCGGTATTGTCGTAAGCGGTCACGTCTTTCCACATGAGGCGTGGATTGAGGATTTCAGGAGGAACATCGGGGCAAGTCCGCGGGATGGACAGGCCGAAAAACGGTTCGGTATCAAATTCAATTCCGTCAAGGGCGCCGCTGATGGCGGCATTGACCATCGCCCTCGAGTGCCGGACGCTGATCCGCTTTCCCGTGCCGAAGGCCCCTCCCGTCCAGCCGGTATTGACCAGCCAGCAGGCGCTCCCGTGTCTGGTAATCCTGTCTTTCAGCATCCGTGCGTAGACGCCGGGATGAAGGGGCATGAAGGGCGCCCCGAAACAGGCGGAAAATGTTACCTGCGGCTCTTTACCGATGCCGCTTTCCGTGCCGGCCACCTTCGCCGTATAGCCCGAAAGGAAATGGTATATGGCCTGATCGACGGTCAGGCGCGCAATGGGCGGGAGCACTCCAAAGGCGTCGCAGGTGAGCATTATGACATTTCCGGGATGCCCGGCCGTTCCGGAGTCAACTGTGCCCGGCATATGACTCAGGGGGTATGATGCACGGGTGTTTTCCGTGAAGAGGTCGTTGTCCAGGTCGATGCGGCGTGTCAGCGGATCGTAGTATACGTTCTCAAGGATTGTTCCGAACTTTCCGGCACACTCATAGATTTCAGGCTCAATTTCCCTGGAAAGCCTGATTACCTTGGCGTAGCATCCACCTTCGAAATTGAATATCCCCTCGTCGTCCCAGCCGTGTTCGTCGTCACCTACCAGCAGACGCCCCGAATCTGCCGAAAGGGTTGTTTTGCCGGTGCCGGAAAGGCCGAAGAAAATTGCCGTGTCGCCGGAGCTTCCCACATTCGCCGAACAATGCATGGGAAGCACGTTTTTCCGGGGTAGAAGGTAATTCATGATGGTGAATACGGATTTCTTTATCTCGCCGGCATATCCTGTCCCGCCGATCAGTACCAGTTTCCTGGCGAAATTGATAACGATGAAGATTTCGGAATTTGTACCGTCCGTCGAAGGGACGGAGTGGGAACCCGGAGCTGCGAGGATGGTAAATTCCGGTTGGTGGGATTCCAGTTCTTCGGGGGTCGCGCTGATGAACATGTTTCGCGCAAAGAGGGAGTGCCATGCTTTTTCGGTAATCACCCGAATCGGAAGCCTGTGCCGTAATCGTGCACCGGCAAAGCAGTCCTGAACAAAAAGGTCCTTGCCGTGCAAAGATTTCAACAGACGCTCATGGATTAAATCGAATTGTGAGGGGGGAATGGGACGATTTACCTCGCCCCACCATATCTTGTTGCTACAACCAGGTTCATCGACGATGAATTTGTCCGCGGGAGACCTGCCGGTATGGCGGCCGGTCTTGACCGCTACGGCTCCCTGGCGGGTGAGCACGGCCTCCCGGCGCTGTATGATCTGTTCGTACAGCACCGGGGTCGGCGCGCTCCAATAGACGGAGTCGACATTGGTAATGCCGTGTTCTTCCAGGCCCGATCCTCTGGTGATGCCATTCGGTTTCACGTCCTGTCGCTCCGGGGCTCACTGCGTGAGCGTTGATGCGTTGATGGGTCCGCTGCGCTCAAGGGTTCATGGGTTTAAACCCTCCAACCCTTTTACCCATCAACCCATCTCCGACTTCAGCTTTTACAGGGTCGGCACTAGCTCGTCGATTACGGCCAGGAATTCCTTCAGATCGGCCGGCTGAATATCTCCCATGTGTGCAATCCGGAAGGTCTGTCCCTTTATTTTACCGTACCCGTCGTCAAATGCGTAGCCGCGTTCTCCGAGCAGTTTTTTCAGGGTTGCGAGGTCCGTGTTTTTCGTATTGGTGGCGCAGGTAAGGGAAACCGAGCGGTAGGGCTCTTCGGTGAAGAAGCCGTATCCCCTGTCCGTTACCCATGCGCGCACGAGCTTCGCCATTTCCTGATGGCGTGCCCAGCGTTTTTCCAGCCCTTCGGCGAAGAACCGGTCAAGCTGTTTGTCGATAGCGAATATCTGGGAAATGCAGGGTGTGGAAGGGGTGTTGTCTTTGGCATCGGCTGCGTCGAATTCGAGGAAGTCGAAATAGTAGCCTCTCCCCTCGATTGTCTTGCACCGCTCCAGGGCCTTTTCACTGGCGGTGAATACGGCGAGCCCGGGAGGGAGGGCAAATGCCTTCTGCACGCCGAACAGGCAGCAGTCCAGGCCCAGCTCATCAACCGGAATCTTTACCGCACTCATGGAGGACACGGTATCGACGATTGATACGACGTCGGGATATTTTTTCATTACCTCGGCGATTTCAGCGAGCGGAGACATGACGCCCGTTGATGTCTCGTTATGTATCAACGTCATGGAGTCGTACTTGCCCGTAGACAGGGCCTCGTCCACAAGTTCGGGAGTGATGGGTTTTCCCCAGTCGACCTTGAAGGCATCGGCTTCTTTGCCGCATCGTTTTGTGACGTCGTGCCATTTATTGGCAAAGGCGCCGTTGCAGAAGTTCGCGCATCTTTTCCCAACGAGGTTGCGTACAGCTCCCTCCATGACCCCGAAAGCACTGGATGTGGACAGAAATACCTTTCCCTCGGTGAAAAGAAGTTTCTTCAGTTTTTCCTTCACACTCTTATGGAGAACGGCGTACTCTTTCATGCGATGGCCTATCATCGGGGTTGCCATAGCCTGGAGTATTTCTGGGTGCACTTCAACGGGGCCTGGAATGAATAGCTTTTTGTTCATAGACGCCTCCTCTGGTGTGGTAGTTAGTATTTGCTGCAATCTGTGCGTTCTCGGAAACTGTATACAGTTTCAGGCGCACTGAAATTATCAGACCGTACCGGAATTGTCAAGAACAAGGGACAGAAGTGTTTTATGAGAAATATTTGTTCCTTCCATTGGTTATCAAGTTTGGTACTATTTACGACAGATGCACATGATTGCAGATGCTGTCCGTCTGAAAATTCATGGTGCGGGACCGTCCGGTTGAAACGCCGGAGAGCAGTGATCGCATGCAGCCGTACTGAAAGGAGATGCCGTTGTGAGAACTAAAATCGGGTATTTCTACAACTTGTTGAGCGCTTCAGGGATTATTCTTGCCTCCATCGGCGCCGGTTTAATGATCATTTTCATGGCAGTGGGAGCCATTACCGGCTTTGCCAGCGCTTACACGGGGCTGCTTGTCTATTTCGCTTTTCCCGCGATGCTGGTAATAGGACTGCTGCTGATACCGATTGGCGTGATACGGGAGAAGAGACGCAGGGCCAGGCTGAAAGGGGCGGAAATCCCCCCCTATCCGACGGTTGATTTCAATGAACCGCATCAGCGCAGAAAATTCATCTTTTTCGTGGCGGCCACCATCGGTTTTCTTCTCATCATTGCCTTAGCGGCCATAGAAGGGTACCACTATACCGAATCAACGGCGTTTTGCGGAAAACTCTGTCATACGGTCATGCAGCCGGAATACACGGCATGGAGCAACTCTCCCCATGCCAGGGTCAAATGCGCCGAATGCCACATCGGTCCCGGCGCGGAATGGTTCGTCAAGACAAAGCTGTCCGGCCTCCGGCAGGTATATAAGGTGTTGACCCATACCTGGCCAACTCCCATCGAAACACCGGTGGAAAACCTCCGCCCGGCCAGGGATACATGCGAGCAGTGTCACTGGCCCGAAAAATTCTACTCCGGGCGATACAAGAATTTCTATCATTATGCTTCCGATGAAAAAAACTCGCCGAGGGAAATCACCCTTCTCCTGAAAACAGGCGGGGTCCCCATGGCGCCGTTGGCGAAGGGGATTCACTGGCATATCGGAACCGAGGTGTACTATCAGGCGCGAGACGTGAAGCGGCAGGACATCCCTTACATCAGGGTCCGGGAGAAGGATGGAAGAATTACTGAATACATGGATACGGAAAAGCCCTTCGCAAAAAATGAAATTTCGACAACCGGACAGCGCCTGATGGACTGCATCGACTGCCACAACCGCCCGACCCACATCTATCGTTCGCCGGGCCAGGAAATGGACGAAAACTTCGTCAGCGGCCACATAGATCGCTCATTGCCGTATATCCGCAAGATATCGATCGAAATCCTTACAAAGCCTTACAAGAGCGGGGAAGAGGCGAATGCTGCGATTTCTTCGGGCATAAAAGAGTACTACAAGGTAAACTATCCGGAGATCAGCACCGGCAAGTCTGCTGCCATAGACCGGGCGGTTGAGCATGTACAGGACATCTATGCGAGGAACTTTTTTCCGAAAATGAAGACCGCCTGGAATACTCATATCAACAATATCAGCCACTTCCTTTCTCCCGGATGCTTCCGTTGCCATGACGGCAAACACAAGTCGAGTGACGGAAGGGTGATCTCAAAAGACTGCAATCTTTGCCACCAGGTCGCCGGTCAGAAGCAGGAAAATATCGCGCCCGGCACCGTGGTCCGCGATTTTATCCATCCGGTGGATATCGGTGATGAATTGGTGAAAACAAATTGCAGTGACTGCCATATGGC
>DATEVI010000097.1:0-2949 GCA_035281865.1 Geobacteraceae bacterium
CCGGGAAGACGGTCGGCGTTTCCGACGTGGTGTATGTGATCGGCTCCAACTGGAAGCAGCGGTTCCTGGTGAAGAACGAGAGCACCAGCGGATACCAGTTCCTGAACAAGCAGTACAACCGGTATTCGGGCAAGTGGGAAAACTATGGCAACAAGAACGACTGGGACACGATGTGCGCCACCTGCCATTCCACAGGGTACCGACTGCTCGAATACGACCCGGCCAACCCCAAGGCGCAGAAGGCGACATGGGTGGAGCTCAACAACGGCTGCGAGAACTGCCACGGCCCGGGCGGGAAGCACGCGAAGAGCAAGTCCGGCAAGGATCTCTGGAATTTCACGGGCAAGTCGAAGGCGGAACAGTCCCGGGTCTGCGGCTACTGCCATATCCGGGTGGAAAACGAACAGTACAAGTCGGCCCAGGGGAATCCGCGGGAAGACCTCCCCGCCCCGAAAGTCGGAGACACCTTCAAGCCGTGGGATGACTGGACGAAGTGGTATCCGGAGCACGTGATCATGCCCGGGATCCAGCCTGAAGACAAGATCGACGCCGAGTACAAGGGAGACCTGAAAGGAATGTTCATCCTGGACAACGTTTCCAGGGCCCGCGGCGTGTACGAGGAAGGCAAGCACCATGAGGAGTATCAGGGCTTCATCCAGTCGAAGCATTCCAAGAGCGGGGAGATTTCCTGCATTACCTGCCACTCTCCCCATGCGAGCAAGGGCAAGCCGATGAAGGACACCCAGAAGATCTGCACCCAGTGCCACGACGCGTCCTATACGTTCCAGAAGTACATGCCCGGCACCGGGAAGACCGCCGACAACCTGTTCGTGCGGTCCCACACTTTCCTCCCGGACCAGAAGCGGCCTCAACTGCCGACCGATTACGATATCATCGGGCCGCCGGAGTATTATCGTTAAACGTTCCGGATCAGAAGAAAAGGCGCGGAAAAGACGGGGCCCTCCCCGCCTTTTCCATTTTCTCCGGTGCCATGTTCGATGGGACATTGCATAACTTATGGTGTCCCCTGGTAGCTATATGGAACACCCCGTACGGCATGATGTCGTACGCGATCTTCATTCCCGCGCCGTTCATCTGGAGTACCCCGTGCAAGGGGGCGTCCACGGCATAGAGGGACGAGGTGATCACAGGGGGCAGGTCGCCTCCGCCGTCGTTTTCCTTCACCGGAAAAGGGCAATGGAAAGGGCCGAACCGATCAGTACGATGTAGAGGATGTTCATCTTCCTAGCCAATGCGATGACTACGGCAACCCCGAACAAGACCCTGATCGGTTCCCAGGGGACCGCCACCGCAAACCGGATCGTCATATAGAAAAGGAGCCCCACGAACGATGCCAGGATCCCCCGCGTCGCCCCGGAGAAATATCTTGCGTCCTTCAATCGGTCGAAAAGGGGGTGGCGGCGACCAGGATGACGAAGGATGGAGCGAAGATCGCGAAGGTAGCCACCAGGGAACCGGCGAACCCGCGAACCAGATAGCCGACAAAGGTGGCTGTAATGACGATCGGGCCAGGGGTGATCTGACCAAGGGCGATTCCGTCCATGAACGTCTTGCCATCCAACCATCCCTTTACGTTCACGATCTCGTGAAACATGAGCGGCAGGGATGCGAACCCTCCCCCAAAGGCAAAGAGGTCGACCCTGAGCATGACGATTGCAAGGTGGTAGAGCTTCCTGTCCGCAAAATAGAGCCCGGCAACTCCGGCGAATACCAGACCCATGAAGATGAGGATCGGCTTGGGCACCTGCCCGGTTTTATCTCCATTTTGACCGGAAGATGGGGGGAGTGCCGAATCTTTGAAAAACACGATCCCGGCGATTGCTGCGCCGACAATGACCACAAAAGGGCTCACGCCAAGCCAAAAAAGTGCGGCGGAGATAGGGGCGATGAAAAAATCCCCGGGTCTTTTCACGATGTCTCGTCCGAACATGAAAGTTGCGTTCGCGACGATGGCAACGACCACCACCTGAAGACCATGGAACAGGGAAACAACCGGAGGCAGCTCGCTGGACCCGGCATAACATGCCGCTAATACCAGCATCAGGAGGAACGCCGGCAACCCAAATCCGACAAACGACGTGATTGCTCCCCGCAGTCCTCCCGCCCGCAGCCCGACATAGGCCGCCATTTGCATTGCCGTCGCCCCCGGCATGGACTGGCAGAGCACGACGCCGTCCTTGAACGTTTCCTCCATCAGCCATCGGTTGCGTTTCACCGACAGTTCCCTGATGTGCGCAATCATGGCCGGGCCGCCGAAGGCAGTGATTCCCAGCCTTAGAAACGAGAGAAATAAACGGGTAGGGGGAACCCTCCCCGGCGTATCCGTCATGGTTTTCCTGGTCTCTCGCCGAGGGCCTTGTCGATCAGGGTGCGGATCGGGCTCATCATAACATTCTCTTTATCGCACCGTGGCATATTCAAATCGTCGAGCGCCTGTGTTATCCATGGGGCATGGACGACCGGATCCGCTCCCACCGGCAATGGCTCAAGGACTCGATCCGCAAGGCCGTCGACTGGAGCGCCACGGGCCAGTCGCGCGGCCTCCCGCCGCCCCCGGCCCAGAAGCCCGTTCCCCCGAATGCGCGGACGATCGCTCTCCCGGGGCCGGATCGATTCGACACGGTTTGTACCGCCGGCCTTCTTCGAGTCCTCAGAAGCCGCCGAAGCATCCGGCGGTACGCCGACACGCCTCTCTCCCTCGAGGAACTGGCGTTCCTCCTCTGGGCCACCCAGGGGGTCACGGAGCGGCACGGCGATGAGGCGACCTTCCGCCCGGTTCCATCCGCCGGTGCGCGGCACGCCTTCGAGACGTACCTCTTTTGCCGGAGGGTCAGAACGCTCGAGGAAGGGATCTACCGTTACCTGCCGCTGGAGCACAGCCTTCTCTTCGAGTTCACGGAACGGGGGCTGGCCACTCGTATCACCGAA
>DATEVI010000098.1:0-22345 GCA_035281865.1 Geobacteraceae bacterium
ATCGCTCATTGCCGTATATCCGCAAGATATCGATCGAAATTCTTTCAAAGCCATACAAGAGCAGGGAAGAGGCGTATGCTGCGATTTCTTCGGGCATAAAAGAGTACTACAGGGTAAATTATCCGGGGGTCAGCGCCGAGAAGGCTGCTGCCATAGACCGGGCCGTTGAGCATGTCCAGGACATCTATGCGAGAAATATTTTCCCGAATATGAAAACCGCCTGGAATACCCATCTGAACAATATCAGCCACTTCCTTTCTCCCGGATGCTTCCGTTGTCATGACGGCAAACACAAGTCGAGTGATGGAAGGGCGATCTCAAAAGACTGCAATCTTTGCCACCAGGTTGCCAGTCAGAAGCAGGAAAATATCCCGCCCGGCACCGTGGTCCGCGATTTCGTCCATCCGGTGGATATCGGTGATGAATTGGTGAAAACAAATTGCAGTGAGTGCCATATGGCGGAAGGGAATATTTAAAGGCAGGGGCTGGGGGCTATGGATGTAGAAAGGGCGATCCTTGTGATCGCCCTTTCGGATGGGGCGAAGCAGATGAAGCCTTGCCTCGCCCCTACAGTTCCTCAAAATCCTCGGATGGCTCTTCCTCGATTTCCTCTTCCGGTTCGAAATCCTCATTCAAGACCTTGTCAAGGAATTTTTTGTTGTCTTTTACGATTTTCCTGATGCTCTGGGCCAGTTCATCCAATTCGTTTTGGTTCATGGTAGCCATACTGTATTAAGCGAATATCTTTTTCAGAGCCTTGCGATAGAGCTCGTCATATTTCCTTGCCGATTTCTCCCAGGAGAAGTCGGCATTCATGCCGTTGCGTACCATTTTTTCCCACTTCTTCTTCTCGCCGTATGCTTCCAGTGCCCTTGTAATCGCCTCCCAGAAGGCTTCCGATGTATATTCATCGAAAGTAAAACCGTTCGGTTCCTTGTATCCGTCACGGGAATCGAAAACGGAATCACCAAGTCCACCGGTCTTTCTAACGATGGGTACCGACCCGTAACGAAGCGCTATGAGCTGACCAAGCCCGCACGGTTCGTAATGGGAGGGCATAAGGAACATGTCGCTTCCGGCATAAATCTGGTGGGCAAGATGCGGTTTGAATTCGAGGTTGATGGAAATGTTCCGCGGGGCCGTGGCTTTGAAATCCTGCAGAAGCTGCATGTATTTATCGTCTCCGACTCCAAGTATGACCAGCTGCAGTTTTTCCTTTTCGAATTTTGAGAGAAGGGGTTCCACAATGTCCAGCCCTTTCTGGGCGGACAGCCTCGAAACCATGGCGAGGAGCGGAATATCCTTGACCTGGTCGAGTCCAAGCGTTTTCTGGAGCCTCTTTTTGTTCGCCACCTTGCCGCTCAGCGTCGAGACCGTGTAATTCTTGGCTATCTCCATGTCCGTTTCCGGGTCCCACCGGGAATAATCCAGTCCGTTCATTATTCCGTACAGGTCATGACCCCGTTGCTGCAAGAGACCTTCCATGCCGCATCCCACCTCCGGTGTCTGTATTTCCCTGCAATACGTTTCGGATACCGTATTGATGACGTCGGTTGTAAGAATTGCCCCTTTCATTAGGTTGACCTTGCCGTAGTATTCGAGCCGGTCAACGGTGAAATAGGAGGGGTCAAGGCCCATTTCAAGTAGAGATTCCTCGGGGAATATCCCCTGATATGCCAGGTTGTGGATAGTGTAGATAACGGCAGTCCTCATGAAGAAAGGGTCTTCCTTGTGTTCGTGCTTCAACAGAATCGGGATCAGCGCCGTTTGCCAGTCGTGGCAATGTATGATATCGGGCCGGAAATCCATTCTCTTCAGGAGTTGCAAGACCGCCCGGCAGAAGAAGGCGAAGCGCCGGTCATTGTCGGGGTAATCCCCGGAGGGAGAGCCATACAGAAATTCCCTCTGGAAATATTCCCTGTTTTCCACCAGGTAGACCGGTATATCATTGAGCGACGTCTGTCTGAGGAGGCCCTTTTGAGCGCCTCCTTCCATCTCAATTTCGACGCCTTTTCTGCCTTTCCTGATAGTGGAACCGGATTGATCAACAATTTTGTAATACGGCATGATGATTCGCACATCATGCTCCATCTCTTTCAGAATCTTCGGCAGTGATCCGGTCACATCAGCCAGCCCGCCTGTCTTAGCAAAGGGTGTTACCTCCGAAGCTACAAATAAGATTTTCATGTGGAATCCTTTATTAATTATTAAATTGTCAGTGGAATCATCCGATGCCACTGAGAGTTACGGGATGGGCTTACTGTAGTGCATTATGACTCTACAGAAAAAATAATACCGCGTTTTGACAAAATGTCAGCATCCGTCAAGTATTTTTTAATGGAAAAAAACAGAATTTACCAGGAAATTTTGCTTTGACTGCGTAACAGTATGTTTTGTGAGGGGAGTTTGCGACCTTCGAACCGGCTGTCCGGACATACCAGGACAACCGGTTCGAGGTGGCGGTATCAATTATATACTTCGATGAGCGGATATCTGAACCCGGCTGATGTCGTGGCGGGCAAAGGTGATCCGGATGGATTCAGGCGTTCAGGCTGACTCCTTTTTCCACTTTTCCACTTTCTCCTGATACGTCTTCAGGAGCTGAGTTCCGGTATTTTCGTCCTTTGACTCGGATATGATATGAATGAACGGGTGGTACTGGTCGGGAAGCACCAGCACCCAGTCCTCGCCGTAATTTACCTTGATTCCGTCGACGAACTCTGCCTCCTTGTCCGCACTGTCCTCGCTCATCCGGCGCATCACGCCCCCCTTCATCTCCCACACACAGGGAACTTTTGCCTGGAGGAAGGTACGGAAGGGTATCTCCCCCAAGCATCCGGAAATCGGCATTCCCCCCGCCGCAGCCAGCTCAATGGTCTTGGCTATTGCGTACATTCCGTCAAAGGCGTTCTGGAACAGGGGAAAGGCGAACCGGCCATCCAGCGAACCGGCAAGCATTACATTGGACGACAGGGACGCTTCTAACAATCCTCTTTCGCTGCTTTTCGTGCGATGAACGGCGCATCCCTTCTCATGGGCCATCCTTTCGATGACGGACGGCGCCGAAACCGGAGCCACAAACACGCCTTTTTCACCTTTCCGGAGCATGAGCGACACAATGAGAGAGAGCAACTCCACAGGGCTGCACACTTTGCCGGTTTCGTCTACCAGGGTGATCGATTCCGTTGTTTGTTCAAGCAGGAACCCGGCCCTTGCTTCAAGGGCCGTGACGATCTTTGAGATTTGCTGGAGCTGCAGGTTTTTGTCGCCGGGTTTCCCTGCCTCGCGTCTTTCTTCCACATACGCGTTAAGGGCAATGACTTCGCAGCCCATGTCGTTCAACAGGGCGGGAAGTATCTGGCTTGCAGGGCAGTAGTTGAAATCAATAACCACCTTGAACGCACCGTTCCGCAATGCGTTTTTGTCGATGGAGCGGAGGAATCCCTCCCTGTAAAAATCGATGAGATTGGGGAGTTCCGTGATCCCGCCCGGTTCACCATAACGGGCCCTGCGGAAATTCTCCTTGTAAAATATCCTCTCGACATTCTTTCCCATGGAGCTTGAGAAATCGAGTCCGTCTGCATCGAGAAAAATAATCTCGGTCGACGCGGGATCATCCGTCCCCTGGCGGAACTGCACACCTCCCACTTCACCGAATGTTTTCAGTTTGTAGCGCATTATCGGGAGCGGTATCATCGTGAGGTCCCGGACGTTTACGCCGGTTGAAAGGATTCCGCCGAGAAAACTTCGTTTGAGCATTCGTGAGGACCGGTTCGCATCGCGCGCTGAGAGCACATAACTTCCCTTGGGAAGCGTACTGCCGTATGCGCATCCGAGTTTTGCCATGAATTCAGGGGTAAGTTCGATGTTGGTGAGTCCCTTTATCATGGCCCCTTCAAAGAGCGATTTTTTCCATTTTTCCCCCCAGATAAGGTTGCCGGATACTGTGGCGCCGCTTTCAATGAGTTTTTTCGGCCATATCTTGACGTCGCTCTTGATATGTACCTCTTCGCCGATAGAGGTGTCATCGGCGATGATTGCACGTTCATCGATGGTGACGCCCTGGCTGATGCTGACGTTGTTGCAGATGACCGAATCGGTGATCCTGGCTCCTTTCTTGATGTAAACGTTGTCCCAGATGACGCAGCGGAACAGACTTGCCCCGGCCTCTATGGTGCAGTTGCGCCCGATTACCGAGTCTTTTATGTGTGCTCTGCCGAGAATCTGCGAATTGTCGGCCATTATTACCGTGCCTTCGAGTGTCGAAGTGTCTTCCAGATTCACTTCAGCTCCGATGCGAATATCTTTGCCCAGCAAGTCAAGTTTGTGTTCGTCGATCCGGATGTTGATCTTGCCGCTGAAGATGTCGTGATGGGCCTCCCGATAGGAGTCGGTATTGCCTATATCGCGCCAGTATCCCTTGATGGGGTAGCCGAACAAGGGACTCTTGTTTTCGAGCAGAATGGGGAACAAGTCATGGGAGAAGTCGAAGTTTTCCCCTTCGGGGATGAATCGGAAAATCTCGGGTTCGAATACGTAGATGCCTGTGTTGACGGTGTCGGAGATTACTTCTCCCCAGCCCGGTTTCTCCAGGAAGCGGGTAATTTTCTTGTTCTTGTCGATTATAACCACGCCGAACTGCAGCGGGTCCTTGACCGGAGTCAGGGTAATGGTGGCCAGCGCCTTGTTGTTCGCGTGGAAGTCCATTATCTTTTTCAGGTTGAAGTCTGTGAGCAGATCGCCGCTGATTACAAGGAAACGTTCATCGAGAAATTTTTCGGCGCATTTCACGGCTCCTGCCGTTCCCATGTCCTGCAAAGGGGTTACGTAGTCGATCTTTACTCCGAAATCCGTTCCGTCGCGGAAGAAATTCTTTACTACATCCGGCTGATGATACAGAAGCATAACGAGATCGGTTATCCCATGCTTTTTCAGAAGCTCCACTATGTGAAGCATGATGGGGCGGTTTGCCAGAGGTATCATCGGTTTCGGGAGGTTACTCGTCAGCGGCTGGATGCGGGTTCCGAACCCTCCTGCCATGATTACTGCCTTCATGGTATATGGCTCCTTGTGTTGAATGAATGACGTCTGTGTATATTTGACATTGATCAGAAATCTGACCGCATTTGTTCCATAATTTTCTTACTGCAAGACCTGTCTCTGGGCCTTCTTGTCCAGGACCTTCCTGATCTCGTCCTTAAGTTCCTGGATATTGCTCGATTTGACCACATACCCGTCCGCGAGCCACGCGGAAAAGTCGTCCTTGTAGCAGGAAAAGGCCGTGCAGAGGATAACCGGCAGGTTATGGCGCTCCCTGACGATTTCCTGCAGGAAGTCAATGCCGCTTTCGTCCTTCAGTTTGATATCCAGCACCATAAGGTCGAATTCCTCCCGAAGCAGCTTCTCTACGGCTTCCGACACGGTGCCCGCGGTGGTCACTTCATACCCTTCCTCGGCCAATTCTTCAGAGTAGAGGAGACGTATACTGCTTTCGTCGTCGACAACTAATATTTTACTCATTGGCTATTTCCTCCTTATTTAACGGCAGCCTGATGGTGTATTGTGTCCCTCCGTCCGCCAGCGTTTCCGACTGGAAGGAGAGAGAGTTCTTCTCAAGAATCATTTTGCACAGGGAAGCGGGCAGGACTCCAGCCTGTTCCCCAGCTATGAAAGATGATGAATAACCGGTGTCATGGGTTGAAGGGGTCATCACTCTGGCGTTGTCCCGTATTTCAAGCACCAGAGCGGTCTCCTCCGTCCGGGTACTGATGACGATAATCCCGTCTTCGGGCATTGCCTCCATGGCGTCGCAGATGATCTTTCTCAGGCAAAAGGTAATCTGCCTGTAATCGATGAAGGCCGGCGGCAGGTCCTTCCCGAGGTTCAAGGAACAGGTCACCCCCTGCCGTTCCATCTTCTGGCGCAGCTCGCGGCTGACGTTGGTCGCAAGCTCGTTGACATCCCACATGTCCCGCACCGGATAGAGGGAATCGGCGTGCGCCAGGACCTCCGTGAGGGTATCCTCCAGCTTCCTTGCTTCATCCACTATCGATTCCACGTGTTCACGCTTCGGGTCCTCTTTGTCCATCGTTTTCTGGAGGGATCTGGCGAATCCTCCGATAATCATCAGGGGATTTCTTATGGAATGGGCTATGCTCGACGTAATCTTGCCCACCAGAGCCATTTTCTCCATTTTCACGATCAGTTGCTGCTGTTCCCTCAGTTTGTTGTTCGCTTCGGTCAGTTTTTCCAGTTCTTCCTGGAGTCTTGCGTAGAGGGATGCCCTTTCGATGGCGAGGGCCAGCGGAAAAGCGAGTATCTCCATTGACTCCATGTCCTGGGTGGTTATGGGGTTGCGGGTTATGAAGTTATCGGCAATGATCACCCCGATCCGCCGTTTTCTGGAAATCAGCGGCAGGATGAGAAACGTATCGACACCCAGGATTCTTGCGAGAACGGGGTCGACGCCCGGATCGTTGAATGCGTCCTGAACAAGCACTGGTTTTGCGTGCAAAAGAGCCCTGTTGAGAATGTGGGCCTGGTCGTCCAGGGGAACGGTCAATCTTTCCAGAATGTCCTGAAACTTGTCCTTTTCCGAGGAGAGTTTCATGTCATGGAAATTTCTTGCCATCTCCCTGATGCTGAAATCGTTTCTCCCTATATCCTCCCAGATTTGCCATGCTTCCTGATAGGACCTCGGCCCGACTCCCAGGTACCCCTTGAGATTTCGTTTCTCTTCGTCGGTAAGCAGGAGAAAGGCCCTGTTCAACCCGAAACCTTTTCCCGAGGTTATTGCAGTCATGGCCACCGAGAGAACCTCGTCCAGTTCCATGGATGTCTGAAGGACCGCGCCGATTTCGTGGAGAAATTGAATCTCCCGATTTCGGCTGTTCAGAAAACCGGCCATATATTCAATCTGTTCCTTCTGGTCCAGAAACTCGGTCATCAGGTAACGGAAGACGACCAGAAGGGGAAGTCCCGTTTCCGTCATTTTGTTCAGATCGTTACTGAACCGCGGGCACTCAAGACATTTTTCCAGGAACCTTCGCCTCAGTGAAAAGCGGAGTTCCTTTTCATCATCCGTGACAAGCGGGCATTCGGCAGCGTCCACCACCTCACTTGCCCAGCAACATTCCCATTTCATATTTGCACTTACTCCTGAGGCCTGATAGACCCTTATGTACTACGGCGCGGCTCCGGTCTTCTCAGCTTAAACCTGTGGAATTATATCAACCGGGAGGACATTTGCAAGATGGACCTTCAAAGCTGTTGTTCACTGCTTAATGAGAAACACGATTTTTGCACTTGCAGTGCCGGGGACAAGGCTTTTTTCAGCATAATCCTTCCGGACCGACATGTCCACCCGGCCTCCCGCCCGTTTCAAACAGGTCGTTGCTTTACCTGAATTTACATGCTATACATCTATGCCCGGACGCCATTGAGGCCATATCGGGATGCGGGATTTGAAATTATGCCGGACGGGCGAAACGCCAACGCAGAGGATATTTGCCTGCGACGCCGTGCGGAGAAAGTGGGGATATATGCTGACTGGAAAACAGAAACGTTATTTACGTGGTCTTGGGCACAGCCTGAAACCTGTCGTTACGATAGGAAAGGGCGAAATCAGTGAGGCGGTATGTGAGGAGACAACGGCTGCGCTGGATTTTCATGAGCTGATAAAAGTCAAGATACTCGAAAGTTGCTTAACGGACCGCCATGAGATTGCCGACAGTCTTGCTCAGGAATGTTCGGCCGAGGTGGTCCAGGTTCTCGGGCGTACTATCCTGCTTTACAAAAAGGGTAGGGAGCCGAAAATAGAACTGCCTAAGGCCGATAAATAAATAAGGGCGGAGACTACCCCGCCCCTGTTATGTCGAACACAGCCTGTGTGGCTGGTGTTCGTATGCCGGCCGGTATCAGCCCTCCTTGGACGATTCATTGTCCTTTTTCGCTTTGATCTCGATCTCATCTTTTCCTTCAGAAGCTCTCTTGAAGTTCTTTATCCCCCTGCCGAGTGCACTTCCGATTTCCGGAAGTTTGCCTGCGCCAAAAACTACCAGTATTATAACCAGTATCACGATAAGTTCCGGCATTCCAAATCCAAACATATGATCCTCCTGCATGCGCTAGAATGACCAAGTATTGCATTACGACAGTAAAAAATCAAGGGTTGCCGCCATTTCCGCGGCCTGCCAAAATACCCTGGCTTGACGGTCTTATTTGCGGTAATGTAAGCAATATATGGAAAGATTCAGGCTCATAAGCGACTATCAACCCCGTGGTGATCAGCCGCAAGCAATTGACGAGCTGTCGGAAGGATTGGAGCGCGGCGATTCGGATCAGGTTCTTCTCGGTGTGACCGGTTCCGGAAAGACCTTTACCGTGGCGAATGTGATAGCCAATGCCAATCGCCCGGCCCTTGTCCTTGCCCCCAACAAGACTCTGGCGGCACAATTATACGGCGAGTTCAAGGAATTGTTCCCGGAGAACGCGGTCGAATACTTTGTTTCCTATTACGATTATTACCAGCCTGAAGCGTACATCCCCACGACCGACACTTTCATAGAAAAAGATTCGTCCATCAACGACGAAATCGACAAGATGCGCCATTCCGCAACCCGTAGCCTGCTGACGCGCCGTGACGTGCTGATCGTGGCGTCTGTATCCTGTATATACGGCATCGGTTCTCCCCAGTCCTATCAGGATATGCACATCTTTTTCCACCAGGGGGATGATTACGGCAGGGATGAATTGCTGAAAAAACTGGTGGAGATCCAGTACGAAAGGAACGATGTCGACTTCCATCGCGGCAGCTTCAGGGTACGTGGCGATATCGTGGAAATCTTCCCGGCACATGACGACGAGCGGGCCCTCAGGGTCGATTTTTTCGGCGACTCGGTGGAAGCGATCGCGGAAATAGACCCACTTCGCGGCCAGGTGCTGCAAAGGCTTCCGAAATGCGCCATCTATCCGGCCTCCCACTATGTGGCGAACAGGGAGACACTGGAACGGGCAGTCGAGCGGATAAGGATCGAGCTTGAAGAGCGCATCCGCTGGTTCAGGGAACAAAACATGCTGGTAGAAGCCCAGCGCATCGAACAGCGCACTTTCTTTGACATCGAGATGATGGAGGAGATGGGGTTCTGCCAGGGAATCGAGAATTATTCCCGCCATTTTGACGGTCGTGCCCCCGGTGAGCCGCCGTACACCCTTCTCGACTACTTCCCGAGGGACTTCATCCTGTTCATCGATGAGTCCCACATTACAGTCTCCCAAGTCGGGGGTATGTACCGGGGCGACCGCAGCCGCAAGGAGACTCTCGTCAATTACGGATTCAGGCTTCCTTCCGCCCTGGACAACAGGCCCCTCAATTTCCAGGAATTCACTACAAAGCTGAATCAGACCGTCTACGTGTCGGCAACGCCCGCGGAATACGAATTGCGCAGGTCGGGAGGCGTCGTAGCGGAGCAGGTGATCCGGCCGACCGGCCTTATCGATCCGGATATAGAAGTGCGTCCCGCAACCGGGCAGGTCGACGACCTGCTTCACGAGATCCGGGAAACGATCGCCAGCGGAGAGAGGGTCCTGGTCACTACCCTGACCAAGAGGATGGCCGAAGATTTAGCCGACTATTACCAGGAGTTGGGGCTCAAGGTCAAATACCTCCACTCGGATATCAACACCATCGAGCGTATGCAGATCATAAGAGATCTGCGGCTGGGGGCGTTTGACGTCCTGATCGGCATCAATCTCCTGCGCGAAGGACTGGATATCCCTGAGGTATCCCTGGTGGCTATCCTTGACGCGGACAAGGAAGGTTTTCTCCGTTCCGAACGTTCACTGATCCAGACCTGCGGCCGTGCTGCCAGGAATGTCTCCGGACATGTGATCATGTATGGCGACAGAGTGACCGGTTCCATGCAGGCCTGCATCGACGAGACGACCAGAAGGCGCGCGTTGCAGATGGAGTACAACGTCAGGCACGACATAACTCCGAAAAGCGTGACCAAGGGACTCCGCTCCATTCTCGAGTCGATCGAGGAGAAGGACTATTATTCCGTACCCGTTGCAGCCGAAGAGGCTGAGGCCTATGTGCCGGTCGAGAAGATTCCCGGCATGGTGAAGAAGCTTCGCAAGGAAATGCTGGCTTCCGCGAAGAAACTGGAGTTCGAAAAAGCGGCCGATTTGCGCGACAGGATACGTAAGCTGGAGGATATGGAGCTGACTTTAAGAAGCGCGGCGGTTTAAATACATAAACACGACAAACTGCTTTTTTGCCACGGACGCACACAGACACAGACGGACGATTAATTTTCTACCAAAAGGATTTTGTCCCGGTTTTGTCCGTGTGTGTCCGTGGCTGATAGTGTTTTGGTCCCTGCTTGTCAGGGCCATGTTAACGGGAAAAGCGATGACAGATAACTTCGACCACGGCGGAAACATATTCACAATTGCACGTTCACTGGGCGTTGAGCCGGAAGATATCCTTGATTTTTCGGCAAGCATCAATCCACTCGGTCTCGCGGAGGGGGTCCGGGAGGCCGTTTTTGCGTCGTTTGACAGGGTATTGCACTATCCGGACAGCGATTCCACGGAGCTGAGACAGGCCCTTGCAGAGTTCCACGGGGTAGATGCCGAACAGATACTTGTATCCAACGGTTCAACCGAACTCATCTACCTTGTCCCCAGGCTGGTTGGGAAGGGCAGGGGGCTTATCGTTGCCCCGGCCTTTTCCGAATACGCAAAAGCCCTTTTCCGTGCCGGAATGGAAGTTCACTACCTGAATCTAAACCCCGAAAACGGATTTCAATTCTGCCCGCATGAATTGGAAAGAACGCTGGCCGGCGGTTTCGAATTAATGTTTTTCTGCAATCCGGGCAATCCCAGCGGAGCGCTTGTTCCCCTGACCTTAGTCCGGGAAGTAATCGACCTTTGCCGTGCGGCGGGGACATTCCTGGTCATAGACGAGGCTTTCATGGATTTCTGTGAGGCCGATTCGGCCAAGCATCTGGTAATCCAAGACGATCAAGTGATGGTCCTCCGCTCCATGACCAAGTTTTTTGCCGTTCCCGGCATGCGCGTCGGTTATGCCGTTGCTTCTGGTGAATTAATCCGCCGGCTTGAATATCTTCGAGGTCCGTGGAGCGTCAACACCCCCGCCCAGATCGCGTGTCTCGCCTCCCTGCGAGATGCCGGTCACATGCAGCGCACCATACGCTGCGTTGAGGAGGAACGTGCATTTCTTGCCGGCGAACTTGAACGGATCGGCGAGCTGCGGCCGTACCCGTCTGCCGTCAATTATCTGCTTGTCAGGACGGGGAAAAGTCATAGCTCGGGGGAACTGCGGAAAGAGCTACTTAAACGACTCATCCTTATAAGGGACTGCTCCAATTTTGAAGGGCTGGACGACAGGTTCTTTCGTGTGGCGGTCCGCAAGAGAGAGGAAAATGGGAAGCTTCTGGAAGCATTGCGGGAGATATTTTCCCGATCATGAGAAGGAGCAACGAAATGCGATCCAGGCCGGATAAAGGTCGTTTTTTCACCGATCAGATTTGACGAGGAAATTGAGCTCGTTCCTTACCTGATCTGGATCCATCGTCCTTGCTTCCATCAGATTGCGAAGATGGATCATTGTATCCAGGTCGGTTTCAACGAATTTTACTCCGACCAGATCACCGCGGACATGCATTACCTCCGCAATGAATTGCATGATAATGTCCGACCCGCTGAGGCGCAGAGATAGGGACCATTTGTTTCCCCGCTGACAGTCAACGGGTTTCTCGATTCTGACCAGAGCTCCTTTGAGAGAAATGTCCAACAGATCAGCTTCGACTGTATGATTGTTGCAGGTGATGATGATTTTCTCTGAAACCTTGATACGACTGAAACGTCTATTCTGCATGAAAATTTTCCTCTCGGCAAAAACTGTAATTACCTAAGTTCATACGGAAAATGCCCGACTCACGCTCTTAGCAATTAGCACAGTTTGCCGGACTTCATCAAGCAATAATTGTTTCGCCAGACTTGAATACGCCATTATTTGTCCCTGAATCAGGGGTTTGCCCTGCAGCGTCGGAACCCGCCGCCTGAGTCTATTTGCCGGCAAACTGCCTTTGACACGAAAGGTGAAAAGAAGTATTATAATACTAGATCGAAACGAATCGCTCTTTCACAAATAAAAAAGGTGTTACGTGAGACAACGCTGAATACGCTGTTCACACTTCATCCGCCAGGGGGCGTAAAAACCTCTTGAAAAAGGAGGAGCGGAACGGTCACCCGGTTGCATGGTCCCGCAAGGAGCGTGTAATTGAAGTCCGTAAAGTTCCTACCGACGGATCAGAATAAAGAGTCCCGACGTAACACCCGAATAAAAAGCCCGGATGTTCCGTCCGGGCTTTTTTGTTATTTCAGTGGTGAGTCAGCAGTTTGATACATCATTAGTTGCCGCTTTTTTCGGAGTCAATAATGCGGTCCCTGTTTCCCGCCAGTACACACTTCCTTGTTCCGGTCGCTCATCAGCCGCTCGTTTTCATATATCCTTTCCCTCACCTTTTTGCAGTTGGTACGGGCATTCCGACCGACCGGCACCGCGTAATATGTGCCACGACCTTCCTTGGTCGTGTACAGGACGGGTCTCTCTGCGATTGCAGCCTGACGTGCCCCGTGATCAGATACTTCAGAGATGGTAGCTCCGGACAGAGCTCCAAGTGTATTCCCGATTATTCCGCCCCGCCAGGAATTACTGTGATCGAGTACGATTCCACCGGTGCCTGCCATAGCACCTCTTGTCTTGCTGCGCGATGCCTGGTAAGGAGCGCAGGACGCAGTGAAGAGCAGTGAAACAATCAGCAGAATCATCCTTCCCCATAACAGTATTCGCATTATGCCCTCCTTGTCCGCCCCTGGAAATTCATTCCGGATCAATTCTATCATCATCGGGCAAAGTTGCCCAACTAAAGCGCTACGTTCAGCGTTCCAAGTAAATGCCTTTACGTCGCACCTTGCCCGTCGTACGTCGTACAGTTGATCAGATCGATCATGTGTTGACATCGGAAGCCCCTTCCATATAAAAGAATAGTTTGGCGTTGTTTAATTATGCATAACCGGCATTTCCCCGGTTCCCGGCGTAACGCTCATTTCAAGGAGAAAAGCATGGCGGAAACAGTCAGATTTGGAGTATCTATAGATGAAAAATTGCTGGAAAGCTTTGACGGGCTCATAGAAAAGAAAGGCTACATGAATCGTTCGGAAGCGATTCGTGACCTTATCCGCGCATCCCTGGTGGAGCTCAAGTGGGAGGGTGGGGATGAGGAAACCGTGGGTACGGTTACCCTGGTGTACGACCATCATGTGCGCGATCTGTCCGACAAACTCACCGAGCAGCAGCATGCCCACCACGACAAGGTCATCTCGGCCCTGCACGTCCATCTGGATGCTCACAACTGTCTCGAAGTGCTCGTGGTGCGCGGTAAGGCCAGGGATGTCAAGAAAATAGCAGACGAATTGATCCGGGTAAAAGGCGTGAAACATGGTAAACTGGTAATGACCACGACGGGTGAAGAATTGCACTGACTAGATTCCGAGGCATCAGGTTTCCGTTCCATGGGTGACAGTGTTGCACGTTTGTGGGCGAAAGGACAGAGCCATGTCATCGTGGAAGCATGAGCGCTGGAAATGCTCCCTGTGCCATTTCATATACGACCCGGCAGAAGGAGACCCTGAACATGGAGTAAAGGCGGGTGTTTCCTTCAGGGAGTTGCCGCCTCACTGGGAATGCCCCAGATGCAAGTCTCACAGGAATCTTTTCCGACCGGTCACCGAAGACGATACAATGCCCGTTTGAAAGTTGTAAAAATCACGGTAGTCTTCTTGTAAAAAGTATGTTGGCCGGGTCAATTGGAACCCGCGGATGAAACCGACCGACGGGAGCACGGAAGGGGGGTATGACCGTGGCAGAAAAAAATGAAATAGTCAGGCAGGTATTGGCCGCACTGGAACGCGAAACTCGCATCGATCTCCGTCGCTATCCGATAAGGGTGGATTTCAATGACGGCATTCTGACTCTGGAAGGGGAAACAGGAGATATATCGGCCAAGAAAATCGGCCTGGAGCTTGCCGCCGCCATACCAGGGGTTGAAGGTATCGTGGACCGCCTGTGGGTGGCCCCGGCCGTAACTATGGAAGATGGTGAAATCCGTGACCACACCTGTGATGCCCTGATGCAGGAGGGTGCTTTCCATGGGTATACGATAAGGGTGCTGGTGAAAGACGCATGGGAGACGGTCAGGCAAGGGCCAGCGGAAGCAACCGGCCTCGTTGACGTTGAAGTGCGCGACGGATTGGTCGTACTGAACGGCCGGGTCGGCAGTCTGTCCCACAAAAGGTTGGCCGGGGTTCTCGCATGGTGGGTACCGGGCAGCCGGGACATCGTGAACGGCCTGGAAGTTGACCCGCCGGAGGAAGATAACGACGATGAGGTAAGGGATGCCGTTCGTCTTGTTCTGGAGAAGGACCCCTTCGTTAATGCCTCACAGATCAAGGTCAGTTGTCGCGATTTCGAAGTGACCCTGGAAGGGGTGGTTCCGAAACCTCTGGAGAGAGACATGGCCGAGGCCGATGCCTGGTATGTCTTCCGCGTCGAAAAGGTGTTTAACATGCTTGAAGTGGTTGAATAATATAGTCATCCTGTCATGGAGGAGAACCTCTTGGAGAGAAATCCCGAACTTGGCAAGGAAAAGTCCAGTAGGAACTTCATCCTGACTGCTGCAGTCACTGCATTGGCCGTACTCTCCGGCCTTGCGGCTGTCATGGCAGGTCCGGGAAGCCGTATTGGGTTGTGGCATTTCCGAACCGGTTTTGAAATTCTGCACTGGGCATTCTATGGGAGTATCGCGGCGGTCGTGGGGGTAATTGCAGTTCTGATTTTCAGCCGCAAAGAAAAATTGAAATGCCTGCTGATGGCGTTACCGGGTGCCGTAATCGGTCTTGCCGTGATAATCGTACTTGTCAACGTTTGGCTTGAAGCCCGCAATGTTCCCCCAATACATGATATAACCACGGACATCGTGAATCCGCCGCAATTCGTCGACATCATACCTTTACGCACGGGTGCGACAAATCCGATACAATACGGGGGGCCCGAGGTTGCCATAAGACAGCTGCAGGCATACCCCGACATAAAACCGCTCGTTCTTTCTGTTCCTTCAGACCAGGCTTTTGAGCGGGCGTTGATGACGGCCCGCAATATGGGATGGAAAATCGAGTACGCCGACAAAGAGGACGGACGAATAGAGGCCACGGATACAACCTTCTGGTTCGGCTTCACGGATGACATTGTAATCAGAGTGACATCGGTGGACCAGCGCAGCATTATAGATGTCCGCTCGGTTTCCCGGGTGGGGCGAGGTGATGCGGGCACGAATGCCCGGCGAATCCGGGCTTTTCTGAAACGGCTGCAGCAAAATATATGATGGGGAGTATCCTCACTTTCCCATATTTCTGCTTGCCTTTGCGGTCGATTGTCTTTAAACTGTTGCATTTTCAACCGTTCCTGACACCCAACATTCCCACAGCATAACTTCAATTTAAAATAAACCGGGTTATCTACGATATTACTCCGGCGATTAATCATATCAACGGCAGGGGCGCAATGCCTTGCTCCCAGTCGGGTGCGGATACTATTCACCCTTACGTGCCGGTTCATTCTTGTTTAATCACCGGGTCAATAAAAAACGGAAGATCAGGAGGTGTGCGACATGCCAAAAATTTATATCGTTGACGTAACCAACCGTGACGGTGTACAGACGTCCAGGCTGGGCCTTGCCAAGCTGGAAAAGACGATGATCAATCTCTATCTCAACGAGATGGGAATATTTCGCAGTGAATTCGGTTTCCCTTATACGCATCATGAGAAGAACTACATAAACGCCAATCTCGAACTTGCCGAAATCGGAGTGCTGCAGCCCATCCGGCTGAGTGGATGGTGCCCCATGCGCGCCGAGGAAATAACGGATGCATTTACTACCACAAAGCTGAAACACGTCAATCTCTCCATTTCGACTTCGCGGCAGATGACGCAGGGCAAATTCTCCGGCCGCATCGTTCGTGTCCCCGAAGAGAATACTTCGCTGCCTAATCTTCTCGACAACATGGGCAAGATGGTTGAACTGGCAAAGACACTCGGGGCGGAAACAGTGGGAGTCAACGCCGAGGATGCTTCGAGAACCGAGGACGAATACCTGGTCCGTTTTGCCCTCAGGGCCAAGGAAGCAGGTGCTACGACATTCCGGTACTGCGATACACTCGGCTATGACGATCCGCTTACCATCTACCGCCGTATCAGGATGCTGGCGGAAGAAGTGAAAATCCCCATCGAACTCCATTGCCACAATGACCTGGGTCTTGCCGTAGCATGTTCGGTCGCTGGGGCGCAGGGCGCCGTCGACGGCGGCGTCGACGCATATATCAATACCGCCATTAACTGCATGGGGGAGCGGGCGGGAAATGCAGATCTCGTTTCCTGCATATTGGCCCTCAAGAAAGCCAGCGGTCTCGAAAGCAAGTATGATCTCGATGAAAAGGTCGATTTGAAAATGGCGTGGAAAATTGCCAAATACGCTTCCTATGCGTTCGGCGTTCCCATCCCCATCAATCAGGTAGGTGTCGGGGCCAACGCCTTTGCCCATGAATCCGGGATCCATGCTGATGGGGCACTCAAGGACCGTCGCAATTACGAGCTTTATGACTTCGAGGAACTTGGCAGGGGAGAAACCGAGCTCATCGAGACGGGGCGCGAGATTACCGTTGGGGAATACAGCGGCATCAAGGGCTTCCGCAACGTTTACGGTAAAATGGAGATAGAATTCCATAACGACAAGGAAGCAAGCGATATACTGGAGTTGGTGCGTTATGCCAACGTGCACACGCAAAAACCTCTAACCGACGATGAACTGCGATTCATAGCAAGGTATCCTGAACTGGCCAGACAGATCATGACCATGACCCCGCTGCGTTAGCATCCCGCTTTACGACTTCGATCATAAAAAACTCCCTCCCCATTACGGGGAAGGGAGTTTTTTTATGATAAAATCAGTTTGTAACGTAAGCGGAAGGAGCTACGCATGATCGTTATCGAACCCTTCAAAGGGAAA
Organism: Geobacteraceae bacterium; assembly: GCA_035281865.1. Classification (GTDB taxonomy): domain Bacteria; phylum Desulfobacterota; class Desulfuromonadia; order Geobacterales; family Geobacteraceae; genus CAIWTU01. The sequence continues at coordinate 17,151 of DATEVI010000098.1, forward strand.
TCCGTCCTTGACCAGAAAGTGGAAATAGTGGAGCGAAAGGGAACCGGCCATCCGGACTTCATCTGTGATTCCGTCATGGATGCCATTTCCGTCGCACTGTCGCAGGCATACCTGAAAGAATTCGGTGCCATCCTGCACCACAATATCGATAAGGGGCTCCTTGCGGCCGGAAGCGTTGCCAGAGAGTACGGCGGAGGAAGGGTCGTCAAACCCATGGAGCTCATCATCGGGGACAGAGCTACGTTTGCGGCCTCCGGCAGGGAAATCCCCGTCGCCGAGATTGCCATTGACGCCGCCAAGGGATGGATCAGAGAGAATCTGCGCTTCGTTGATCCCGAGCAGCAACTCGTGTACAGGGTGATCCTGGCTCCAGGCTCTGAAGCGTTGACGGATATTTTTTCCAGACCCGGGCAGGTCGCGGGCGCCAACGACACGTCGGCCGCCGTGGGCTATTTTCCGTTGAGTCCCACTGAAACCGCAGTGCTGCAACTGGAACGATACCTGAATTCGAGAGATTTCAAGAAGATGTTTCCGGAGACCGGTGAAGATATCAAGGTAATGGGACTGCGAAGGGGGAAGAGTCTTGACGTCACCGTGGCGATGCCGCTGATCTCGCACTATGTCTCTTCGGAATCGGATTATTTCGCGAAAAAGGACATGATTCATGCCGCGATGGAGGAGTTTCTGACCAAATTCAGCAGCTTCAATGCATCGTCCGTCCATTACAACACCCTTGACAGGAAGGGGCGCGGCCTCGGCGGGATTTACATGACGCTCACCGGGACCTCGGCGGAGGATGCCGATTCGGGGCAGGTGGGTCGGGGCAACCGGGTGAACGGCCTCATTTCCGTGAACCGGCCGATGGGAACGGAGGCGGCGGCCGGCAAGAATCCGGTAAGTCACGTGGGCAAGATATATAATGTCCTTGCCCACAAAATCGCCAGGGAAATTCATGAGAACGTCGAAGGAGCGCAAGAGGTTTACGTGCTTCTTCTGAGCAGAATCGGCACCCCGATAGACCGGCCGCAGATGGCCGCGGCGCAGATCCTGCCTGAGAAGGGAAGAAAAATAGGTGAACTGGCAAAACAGGCCGAAGAGATCCTGGCCAGGGAATTGTTGGAGATCGGCAAAGTCTGCATGGGGCTTGCCAGGGGTGAATACCCTATTTGTTGACGCAGACGTCTTGCCATTCAACTTGATGCAAGACTGGAAAAACAATTGTTCAGCCACAGACCCACACGGACAGATGCAGACAATTAATAAGTGTTTTTGAAGGTGTTGTCTTGCTTCTGTCGGTGTGTGTCCGTGGCAAAAAGTTTTTGACGAATTTAGGATTATTTGAATTCCGGCAGCAGGCTCGTCAGCCGCCAGGACTTTTTCCCGTTCTTTTCAACGTACGTCCATTTCTGGATGTCTTCCACCGTCTTCAGGGTCACTGAAGGTGGAATGAAGTAGTCGATTTCGACGACGACTTTCCCTTCGTTTTCCTCCGGCTTGCAAACCTGGCTTCTTATCCGGTAATCGGTGATCGTCACGCCTTTCGCTGCCTTTACTCTTTCTGAATATTCCTCTCTCAGAGCTTCTGCCGCAAAGGTCGCTTCTGCCGACTCCAGTTCATGCCATCTGAGCATCCAGTTGTATGTTTTGGCGCTTTCCTGAAAATCATTGGCGGCATTCATATTCTTCAGAGTGTTTACGGTGCCGCAGGAGCTTGCAGTAGTGAGTACCAAGAACAGAATCATTATTCGGATGGGCATCTGTGGTTCCTTTCTAAACCTTGGGGTGGTTATACTCGGTGTCGTATCTATCTTCTGATGAATCGAACCAGTTCCTCTGCGATCCGATATTTGCCGAACGGCGGGATGATGTAAAATCCTCCGACGCGCTCCTCCACGGCGGCAATGAACTCCATTGCGATGGCCAATCCTTGCCGGGTGCCTGCTTCCTTGTCCTTGCCGCGCATCCTTGCACGGATCGCCTCGGGGATGACGATGCCTGGCACCTCGTTGTGGAGAAACTCGGTGTTCCGCTCGCTTACCAGGGGTAGGATGCCGGGCAGCACGGGGATGCCGAGATGCCTTGTCCGCTCCAGCATTTCATCGAGGATATTCACGTCGTATATCGGTTGTGTCTGAACGAATTGCGCACCGCCGGCAATTTTCTTCTCCAGCCTCGCCACCTGTACATCCAGCCGGGAGGTGTTGGGGTTGAAGGCGGCGCCTATGGTGAATCTTGCTCCCCGGTCAATGGGACTGCCGAGCCCGTTTATGCCGGAGTTGAGGTCACGCAGGAGCTTGATCAGGCTGAACGAATTGAGGTCGAAAACCGATGTGGCCGACGCTTGCTCGCCGATGCTTGCGGGGTCGCCGGTGACGGCCAGGATTGTATGAATGCCTAACAGGCTTGCTCCCATCAGGTCCGACTGCATGCCGATGAGATTGCGGTCGCGGCAGGTGATGTGGACTATTACTTCAATGCCGACTTCACGCTGGATAATGCTGGCAAGGGCTATATTGCCGACTCTAACCCGTGCCAGGGGATTTTCGGCAAGGTTGATGGCATCTGCTCCCGCTTCCTTGAGTGCTCTACACCCTGTAAGTATCTTGCTGTAATCCAGTCCTTTAGGCGGGTCAAGCTCGACGGTGATGACCTTTCTTGTGCCCCAGCAGGAAAGGAAGCCCGCCGGTTCCGCCGCGGCTTCCCGAATCTCCCGCACCACCGGTGGTTCGATAATTCTCGGCCGGGGAAGCGGACGCAGCCCCTTGATTTTCCGGGATAGCAGACTGATATGCTCCGGGGTGGTGCCGCAACAGCCGCCTATGATGTTGGCGCCAGCCCGCACCGTCTCAAGCGCCATGTCCGCAAAATATTCGGGGGTCGTCCGGTAGATGTACCGGCCGTTTACATATTCCGGAAACCCGCTGTTGGGAAAGGCCGCCAGCGGCCGGTCGGTCACCGAAGCCATTCGCTTTATGTTCCGCGACATTTCCAGGGTGCCGGAACCGCAATTGGCTCCCAAGGCGTCAGCGCCGGCGGCAGCCAGTTCGACGGCAACACGCTCGACCGCCATGCCCCCCGCAGTGTATCCCTTCTCCATGAAGGCCATGCAGGCAATGACAGGGAGTCCCGTCTCCCTTGCCGCAGCAAGGGCCGCCTTGATCTGGTTGATGTCGGAAAACGTCTCCAGGATCAGCAGATCGACCCCACCCTCCGCGAGGGCCAGAACCTGTTCCCGGTAAATGTCCGCCATCTCCGCTGCGGTCAATTCCTCCTCTTCACCCTTCACCCGGATCAGGGGTCCCACTGAACCGGCGACGAAAATATCCTTTCCGGCAGCGGCCCGGCGGGCCAGTACGGCCCCCTGCCGGTTTATCTCCCGCACTTTCTTTTCGAGACCGATCGCCTTGAGTTTGGTATGGTTGGCGCCGAAGGTATTTGTCTCTATCATCCGGGCCCCGGCGGCAATGTACTCGCTGTGAAGGTCGAGCACCAGTTCCGGTCGGACAAGGTTCAAATGCTCGAAATTGGCATCGAGGCTGACGCCCCTGCTGTAGAGCATGGTGCCGATTGCGCCGTCGGCGATGAGGACCTCGTTATTCAGTGTGTCGAGGAAATCCATAAGAGGGATCCTTAAAAATAACGGTGGAAGTTTTTATGGCCTTTTCCCTTTGCACCGTTTACAATACCCGCCGGATACCATGAATCACAGGGAGAAAGCATCATGCATGAACTGATAAGCTGGCTTGTAACGACCATAGGCGCACTGGGATACCCGGGAATCTTCATCCTCATGGCGATGGAGAGTTCGGTCATCCCCGTTCCCAGCGAACTGGTGATGCCTCCTGCCGGATATTTGGCCCAGCAGGGTCAGATGAACGTCTTCATCGCCATATTGTGCGGTACCTTGGGCAGTCTCGTGGGCGCTTATGCCAACTACTTTGCCGCCCGTCATCTTGGCCGGCCGCTTCTGCTGAAATACGGAAAATATGTCTGGATCAGCGAACAGAAATTCGCCCGGGTCGAATCCTTCTTTCTCAGGCACGGCGAGATATCGACCTTCATCGGCAGGCTCCTGCCCGTCGTGCGCCACCTCATCTCGCTCCCCGCAGGGCTTGCCGGCATGAATCACCTGAAATTCTCCCTCTATACACTCCTGGGGGCGGGAATCTGGGTGACCGTGCTGACCTTCATCGGTTATATTATCGGCGAAAAGCAGGACTTGATAATGCGTTATTCCCACCAGGCCCTGATCGTTGTGCTCATCTGCAGCGCCTTGCTGGTAACGGTTTATATCAGGCTGCATCGGCGCAAAACGGCAAGGAACTCCGACTGACAGCCCTTCAGCGGGCACGGAGACAACAATTACTTCCCTCCGATAGCGTGTTGGCCCACCCGAACAGCGCGGCCCATTGTACGGTGGAAGTCCGATTAAAGTCAATTGATATGGGGCAACATGCCGCTGCCCCTATTTTGGTTCATTTCCAGATGGGAGAATTCTGTGATTCTGTGCGGTCGCTAACGGAGACCTATTTTCGACAGTAAAATGCCGCTATACTTGTTCAAGGGATGCTTCCGGGCCAGGAATGTGAAAAATGGCGGTTTTCTTTCTCCGAGTTTCTCCAGTTCCGCCACGATTTCCGCATTCTTGCCGTGCTTAAGTCCATCGCGAAAGGTAGCCAAGGCTTTCCTTTTTTGCCCGGCCAGCAGATAAATTTTCCCCAGATTGAGATAATGGACCGGGTTTTTCGGTTCAATTTCCAAGGCATCCCGACAAAGGTAGGTAGCCTCTTTGAACGATCTGCGGACCTTGGCCACGCACAGAGCCTTCGACGAAAGGTACAAGGGGTCTTTTTCCATTGTTCGTGCCTGTTCAAGATAGCTCAATGCAAGATATTCCTGCCCGTCGGCTATTGCTTCCAGCGCTTTTTCAAACATTTCCCGAGCATTTGCTTCCGACATCTTTTGTTCACCTCAGTTGATTTTGTTTCTTGTTTCGTAGGATCTGGTGAAAAGCGTATTCCACACGGTCATTTTCGATCCGCCCTTCGCCCTCCGGAAAGCCAAATACCTGTCCTGCGCAGGACTTTTTGACAGTCGGGGCGGCATAATTCCCGGCAGCGGATCCGTTCTGCTGAAAAACTGGAACATTCATGAAATATCAGGTAAAGAAGTGCGATACCCAGCGGCATTATATA
>DATEVI010000099.1:0-4153 GCA_035281865.1 Geobacteraceae bacterium
AGGACAAATCCCCGGGAGAACCTTTAAATCTGAAGAGGGGAAGAGTTGCACGAGGCTTGATGCGACCCCCGATCGGCTAATTGCGGAAGATGAAGTAACCATAAACCGCAGAGCCCCGGAGGCCGCCACTTATGCACCTTCACAAAAAAACGGACAGTGCCGGGATTGCGGACCTCTGACACTTCGTAGCCTTGTGACCAGGATTCTGCAGGACCAGCGCACGGCAAGCCGAATTGACGATGGCTTCATGGAAACGGTCGCCATGGACGGAATCACTCCCGAAAATGCGAAGGCACTGGTTGCAAACGACGGGCACTGGAAGCCCGACCAAACCGCGGCGAGGATCTTTTCCTTCTCCTTGACAATCTTCAGGAATGATCCGAAAAAGCTCGATAAGATAAAAGAAACTATTGCTGAAGGATTTCAACTGGCAAAGGAATCTTTCGGCGGGGAACTGCCGGAAATGGCGAACCAAACATTAGTTGCAATCATTAACCGGCTCGACAACTGGGCCAAAGGTTACGAAACAACATAATGGTCTACACTTCAAAGTCGTCGTGAGGCGTCGGACAGCCACCCAAGGTTACGGCATTCACTTGCTTCAGCTCGGATCTTCACAAGCCCCGCACCAGACATTTGCTTTCACGAAGATGATGGGAAACGATCTTCACTGCAGCTGCGATCGGAATTGCAAGGATCACTCCCCAGAAACCCATAAGTTCGCCGAACGCCATCACTATGATGATTGTAACCAGCGGATTCACATCAAGGGATTCTTTGAAGACAATCGGTTTGATCACATATCCTTCCAGAAAGTAAATCACTGAAAACGCCCCAATTATCTTCGCCATGACCATCAAGTCCTGGTATTCGGCATAAGAGAAAAATAGAGGCGGAATTGTTGCAAGTATGACCCCGACGAAGGGGATCACCGAAGCCAGTCCGGCAAATATGGCGCAGAAAACAGGATGGTTGATATCCATTATTATCAGTGGCACTGCCGACAAACCGGCCACGATGACTGAGACGATTATCTGCCCCCTGATGAAACCTCCGATACTCCTGTTAATCTCGCCACCTATGGTGAGAAGGAAATCGCGCCTGGCGGACGGCAGCCACCGTATAATTCCAGCCTTGATGTCAGGCTTGTAGTACAGCATGAAAACTGCGATTACGGGGGCAAGCAGGAGATTCAGCAGATTCAACGCGACCTTTCCGGCCATTGCATAGACAGCGTTGCCCAGTTTCGCGAACAGGGCATCCAGATTGCTCTGAACGGTATCAAGAAACCAATTCCACTCTTTTGCCGTATATGGCGGGTCCATTCGGGATTGCCATACGGTCATGAGACTTTGGAATTTTTTGACATGGACAGGCAGGTCGCGTACGAGGGCTTCCCAGCGGAAAGTCAAAAACGGCACCAGATAGGTAAAACAGAACAGGCCGAAAACGCAAAGAAGGGTGTATAGGACAAGAATGCCGTAGGTTCGGTGCATTCTTTTACGCTCCAGAAAAACGACAAAGGGATCAAAAAGGTAGGCAAGTACGAAGGAAAAAAGCAGAACTGAAAAAGTATACTGCATTGCATATACAGCGACATACAAAGCACCAGTCACGAGTACGGCAACCAGCAACTTGTTTGAAAAAGACTGTTTCTGGGTCACATGATACTCCCCTAAACCGTTATCACCGTCCAATCGGTTTTTCAACCCGCGTTACCCGCTCAAATCCACGAAAGTAAATGATGAAGCGATAGCAGTTCGGGAACAAAGTCCTCCTACCGTGTATTGTCGCTAAGGAAGATATCATTGACTTCAAGCCAGTTACGAATCCGGTCGGCGATTAACTCTTCCTTCAAAGCGGTAAGCCTTTCCTTTTCTTCAGGGTAGAAAGATAGAATTTCATCCAGCCTGCCATAGGAATACTTGCCCGTCAGAGACCGTACCAGTAAGTTTTTCAGGGAATCACTCGTTACCCCCTTGATCAACTCATTGAGCAGGAGCCGCTCCTGTTCGTAGTCAAATCCAGGGATCTGCAGGTAACGATCACTATTCAGCTCCAGTTCGTCCCAGAAATCGTCGTCCTCATAATCCACTGGGACAAAAAAAATCTCCCCTGTCTCCCGATCCAGGAAATACATGGTTTCCAAATCGTCATTCTGGAATGCGTCAAGCAAATCATCCCAGATTATTTCCACATCCCGCATAAAGCCCATGCAAAAACGCTCCCAAATGTGTAACCCTGCTCAACAGGGAAGGTGAAGTGTTACGGGACATTTCCATATCCGCCTTTACCTTTCACATCGTTTCATATATATTGCCGAAATGCGAAAGGTTTTCATTGCCGATGCCCACCTTGGAAAACCCGAGGATTTCAATTACCGCACTCTGTTGAAATTCCTCGAAGGATTGAAAGGTAATACGGAAACTCTCTTTATCCTGGGAGATCTCTTTGAGTTTTGGGTTGGATACCGAAACATACCCTTCACCCATTATCTTCCCGCACTTGAAATGCTCAAGGATTTAAAGGACAGCGGTACCCATATTGTCTATTTCGAAGGAAACCATGACTTCCACATGGGGCCTTTTTTTGAGAAAACTCTCAAAGCCGAAATCTACCGGGGCCCCGGTATCCTTTCCATAAACGGCAAAAAAGTGTACCTGTGCCATGGAGACCAGATCATGCAGAATGATTATGGGTACAGGGTCTTCAGATTCCTGCTTCATAATTCAATGACGAAAATCCTTCTCCCTCTCGTGCCGTACCGGCTCACTTCGTTGGTCGCAGAGCATTTGTCCCGTCAGAGCACTGGAAATCACGGAGAAAGAAACAGGAAATTGGACTATGTGGCAATTCTTAAGGATTTTGCCGCCGCCAGATTTGATTCCGGCTGCGATGCCGTCATAACTGCCCATTTCCATTCCCCTTACATCTTCAAAAATGGGACGGAGGGAGAAGAAAGAGTCCTTATTTCTCTCGGCGACTGGAAAACCCAGTTTTCCTACGGGGAATGGACTGACGGCTCACCTGCTCTCAAGAAATTCACAGATTAACGTCTGGTCCTGCCGCCTGTCAGTATAATTTCTTACATATCAAAAAATGCTTCCATGGCCTGCTCTCCCAGGAAAGACGCCTTTATTTTCCACTTATCCTGATTGATTATCAGAGCCACCAGGGCTATTTGAGGGTCCTCGGCCGGGGCATAGGCCGCAAACCATGTATAATGCCCTTCAGGCTCCTTGCCGTTAATGGAGCCAGTTTTTGCACAAATATTGACAGATGCCAGCTTTGGCCTTCCCTGCCTGTCATGGAAAGCCTTCCTGGATGTTCCGCTGTAAACCGTAGTTGAAAGCATTTTTCCAAGCTGTGCTGCCGCTTCCGGGGTTGCCAGGCGTTTCACGGATTGAGAATTTTGTTTGTATATAACACTCCCTGCCCCATTTCGTATCTCCTGGGCAAGAACAGGGGTCATCATGACACCGTCGTTTGCAATGGCGGCAATCATAGCCACCGCGTGCAAAGGCGAAATTTTCACCTCACGTCCAAGCCCCGCACCCATTAATTTCAGCTCATCATCATTCTTCGGAACTTCGGCCTTGCTTGGTGTAACCGGAAAACCGGGGAACAGCGTCTGGTTGAAGCCAAACCTGTGGGCGTAAGACATGATCGAATCTTTCCCCACCACATCGCATGCAAGCCTGCCGAAAACCGGATTAATTGATTTGCCCATTGCCAGGGTCAGCGACATTTGCTGTGAACCGCTTCCCGGCTTCACACTCCAGTACTTGGGGTTTTCAGAGTAGGAGCTTCCGCGATATGCAAAAATGGTGTCCGGGACGACCTTTTTCTGTTCAAGGGCAGCGGTCGCAGTAATTATCTTGAACAATGACGCCATGGGATACACATTGAAGTATGAATTCCGGGCCCATTCGGGATCGACCGTAGAATGGCCCGCCAGAGCCAGAATCCGGCCTGTTTTCGGTTCCACGGCAACGAACACCCCGTAAGGCACATCATAATTCTCCATGACCTTTTCAACCCGGTCATGAACATTCTGATTGATGGTATACGTAACCGCACCACCATCCTTCAGAGTCGAAACAAGGCGATCTCCAACCTGACGAACGCTTTGCATCGAGGCAACGGCCAACTG
>DATEVI010000100.1:0-3295 GCA_035281865.1 Geobacteraceae bacterium
TTCCAAGGGCAATGGTGCCTATACCGGCCACTGCCGGTGCCTTGACCGATATGCGGGCATGGGGGTTGGCGGTGCGGAGTTCTTCGACGATCTGTGCAAGATCCTCGATGGAATAGATATCGTGGTTGTTGGAAGGGGAAATGAGAGTCACTCCCACGGCGGCATGGCGTGCAGCCGCAATCTTCTCGGTCACCTTGAAGCCCGGCAGATGCCCCCCCTCCCCCGGCTTTGCTCCCTGGCCGACCTTGATCTCCAGGAAGTCGGCCGAATTGAGGTATTCCATCGTCACTCCGAATCTACCGGATGCGATCTGCTGACCGCGGTTTTTGCGGTATCGGCCGAGCATGTCCGCGATTTCCCCGCCCTCGCCGTTCATGCAGACGATATTCAACCTTTTCGCTGCCTCGGCGTAAATCCTGAACGGTGTTTCCCCCTGTGAACCGAAACTCATGGCTGAAATCAGGATCGGCAGATCATGTCCTCCTACCGAAGTATCGACTTCCTCGGGATCGACCGTCAACTCCTCCTGAAAGCGAAAATCGACGAGGTGCCGGATGGAAACGGGATTTTCACGTTCCATCTGCAGGATGAGACGTGACAGGTCGGCATAATTTTCCTCCATTTTCGCAACCGCTCCGACCATCTTCCATATCCGCGGATAGACGCGGAATGGAACTTCCATGGGGAGTTTCTTTTTGCTCCGAGCCGTGATGCCGCGGGACCGGTTGTCCTCTTCCAGGCGGGCAAGGGTAAGCCCCCTCCGTTCCGAACCGCAGAAATTAGGTGCCGCGAAAATCTCCGCCAGTTCCGTGGAAAGACCGATTGAGGCGAAATATTTTCCATAGCCGCCGATCTCGTGCGTACCCATTGTGGATATCACCTTTTCCAGACCGGCATGGAGAACCTGGAGCAGTTTTCCCATTCCACCCTCTTCCTCAACGGCAAGCTCCCACATGAGATACGGACAGAGCGCGTCGACGCCCATCCCGAGTGCGAAAATAAGGTCATGGAGGGTGCGCAGCGCGCCGGAACGGAGGACGAGGGAGGTTTTTCGGCGAAGGCTCTGACCGGCGGCATCGAAGCTCTCCGTGAGGCTCCTGTGCACGGCCGCAACAACCAGGAAGGGGTCGAGAAAACTCCGACCAGGGCCGAAGACATCGCTGTCATCAAGGAGCAGCAGACGAGTTCCGCGGGATACGGCCGTCACGGCTTCATGCTTCACTCTGTCCAGTGCCTGCACGATCGATTCACCACGGCGCATGCCGCACGAAAGGAGGCGTGGACGACCCCGCTCCGCGGCAAAGTGGGCCAGAAGCGCCTCCATTGAACAGGTTCCTTGGTTTCGCCCTGCTTCCTCATCTCCGCTGAATGTGTCCGACCTGTATCCTCCAAGGAGCAGGGGAATTTTCAGCTCCACCGCGGTTTGCACGGCGCCGCGCGGGGTGGGACGAGAACCGAGATAAACCCGAGTGGAAAAATGCTCCGCTTCCCTTTCCCGGTCGATGGCCGGATTCGTCACGACAGCAACCTGCTCCTTGAAAAAGTCTGGAATATTCTGCACCGTCCTGGCAAGCGCGTCGAGGGGACCGTCATAGCCGAGCGATCCTACCGGGTCTTTTCCGGTTCTTGCCATCTCCCTGACATTCAGCACGTCACTTGTCTTCCAGCCCATGGCCGTAAGCAGATTTTCACGTTGAAATCCGGCTCCCCGGGTAAAGGAGTATTGCATTCCGGCAGGCTTTTTACCCAGATCGGGGCCGGCGGAGAGTTTCGCAAAGGCAGCGCCGAGGTTCGTTCTTTTACGAAAAAGCGAATAGACATCACGGCGCAGTTCATGGTGTTCCAGCACCCGGACGGGTTTGCCCGGGACAATCCTCAGACCGATCTTCTCTCCCGGAGCAAGCGGCTTGGAATCACTGACTATTTCCTCATGGGGCACCACCCCCAGTTCCGACGACGCGAAAAACTCTTTTTCCGTTTCACCGAACCAGAGGGGTCGCAACCCCATGGCGTCCACACTGAATATGCAGCTGTCCGCACTTCGTGCGATAATGGCGGCCGGCCCCTGGGCGCTGGCGGGCAGGAATCGGCGAAACCAGGTATACATCGACCGGTATTCCGTATCCATTGCCTCCATTTCACTGAAGATGGGAGGAAAAACGACTTCCATGGCCTCGAACAGGCTGAGGCCGTACCGATACATAAGCCCTTCCAGAATCCTGTTCAGGTCCTGGGAGTCGCTTCCTTCCCTTGGAAGGGGAATGCCCAGCACGGACGCCTCCTCCCGCATTCGGGCAATGGTGTTGATCTCCCCGTTGTGGCCAAGCAGCCCGAAAGGCTGGGCACGGAGCACCGTCGGCAGCGTATTGGTGGAATAGCGGCTGTGTCCGATCGTCACCGAAGACAGGAAATCGCGCCTCCTGAGCTCCGGATAATAGCGGGACAGAATTTCCGGAGCTCCGTGAACCTTGTAGGCGACGACATCCCGTGACAGGGAAGCAACGTGTATCGGGTAATCCTTTTCCATATCGGTTTTCAGGGTATAGAGGAGTGCCGGTGCTGTAACCGTATCCCTGCAGGACAGGGCGACCTGCCAGAAAAGGGGCTCACCCCGGCGGGCGTTGGCGGCAAGCACTTCGCTGCGCACGAGACCGGGTCGCTCCACCAGGACTTCCGCCCCACTCTCCCTGAAGCGTCCGGTTATCTCCTCCTGCAGTTTCGGGTTTTCCGCCTGAAGCTCCGCCGGGATCAGAAAGTGCCCTACCGCGAAACCGGGAAATTCGGCAAGGCGGGGATCTTTCCCCGCTTCTGCCAGGATTTCGCTCCAGATGATTCTTGGAATATCGGTGAGAATACCGCACCCGTCGCCCTCACCATTTATTTCTCCCGCCCGATGGCCCATTTTAACCAGGGCCTCGATCGTGCGCTGCAGATTACCGTGGGTCGGTCTTCCCGCCTTGTTTGCATAGCAAATAATGGCGCAGGCGTCCTTTTCCAGATCCATGAGGCCTGTTCCCTCGATTGTCCTTCCATTCATCTTAACGCTCCTGTCCGAAACGCCGAAGTGTTCAGGTGGTGATACATGATCATGCCCCCTTACCCGGCGATTTCTCAAACTCATCTATTACTTCTTATAGCAGAGGATTAAGCAGTAGCAAGCATTTGCGCCGCACTTGAATGCGACTTGACACACCGCTTGGCCGGAGGATTGAAGTAAACTGCCGATTTCCTGATCATTGCGTCAACAAAGTGACGGAATTCATTGGTTTCTTAACGAAGAACGAGTCAACATGCC
>DATEVI010000101.1:0-4163 GCA_035281865.1 Geobacteraceae bacterium
GATAATCTCCCCGTTTTTCACGACAGCAGCGGCTATCGCCGGCAGACCGTATCGAGAAAGATACGGATTGAGTAACGAATCGAGGGAAGTCTGAGCCATCGCAGGCCCGGAGATGAAGGTGACGGTCGAAATGATCAGTGCTGTAAAGACAAACTGCCGGATGCTGTTCATGGGATTTGCCCTCCTTACGAAGTATCGTTGCTTTTAGACGCGTTTCTGGGCGGAATGAGCTGTAGAATCAACACCGTAATCAGAGTATTCTCCATATAAATACCATTATGCCACGAAATTGCGGCAGGTACATTGCCCCGCCGGGCACACGATGGGGCTGACGTCCATGACTCATATTGAACTGACGGAAAAAGTGTAGATCAAATGATGAGAGAGGCAGGAGGGCAGAGGTGAAAAGGTTTGATGATTTGAACTGCGGGCAGATTCTCCGGAGACGACTCATTCTGCGCCGAGAAATGCGTCGATGGCGGAGAAGGTCTCTGCGGGGCGCTCTTCGTGGGGGCTGTGGCCGCATTTTTCCAGGATATTCAATTGCGAACCGGTTATATCCTCGTGGAGGCTGAGGCCGTTTTTCAGCCTGATGATCCGGTCTTCCTTCCCCCAGATGATCAGGGTAGGGACGGACAGTTCGCTGTAGCTCTCACTGATACGGGCATAGGCGGCGGGGTCGATCCCTTTCACGGTTGCCCGCAGGGCGTACGGAATCCCCTTGCCGCGAAAATAACGCATATATCGCTCGATCCGTTCCGGGGTGACAGCCGAGGGATCGAAAAACACCTTGTCCAGTGTCGTGCGCACCATTTTTCGTACCGGGATCAGGCGGAGCACTAGCGGCCCGATCAGCGGCGACCGGAGCCTGCGGAAGAATTTGGGCAGCTTCTGGGGGTAGGCGGCGCAATCGATCAGGATGATCTTCTGGATGGTAAAAGACGCGTCCTCGCCTCTTGTCTGCAGACAGAGGCGGAGGGTGACCGCTCCTCCCAGTGAATGACCGATGAGGATTACGGATCTGAGCCCCTGTTTCCTGATGAAAGCCTTTATAATGGCCGCTTGGTCCTCGACGGAATAGGCGCCGTCCCTCGGTTTTGCCGAAAGTCCGAATCCTTTCATATCCAGGAGGAAGAGGGTGAACCTGTCAGACGGGAAAAGCCCGGCCATATCGTGCCAGGTTGTGTGAGAGGAGGCGAAGCCGTGCAGGAAGACAAGCGGTACCGGCCCATGGCCGCTCGCCTGATAATGGATCCGGATATCGCCGGTATAGTCGAAGAACCTGCTTTCAAGTGGGGTGTTACCGGTCATCGCGATTTCGACCTTTCCTTTTCGGGTGTACCGAGCTCTCTCCGTTACGGTTGTCGCCGCTCGATTGTATTCCCTTCTGACCGTACACGGCGAACTTGTCAATGACCCGGGACATTTCCCCGTCCGGGAGGATGACCGGCTCGCCGATGCATTTCGCCTGGTAGTAGATTCTGGCCACCAGTTCGATCTCCTCGGCAACGGCGAAGGCGGTTGCCAGGTTCGGCCCGACGGTCACCAGACCGTGGTTTGCCAGCAACACGGCATTATAATCGCCGATCGCATCGGCGACGTTTGAAGCAAGTTCAGGGGTGCCGAAGGTGGCGTAGGGAGCGAGGGGGACCTTGTGACCGGAAAAGGCGACAAGGTAGTGTACGGCGGGGATCTCCCAGTTCAGGCAGGCCATGGTGGTGGCATAGACCGAGTGGGTATGGACCACGGCATTTATGTCGGGACGCTTTCGGTAAAGGGAAAGGTGAAAATCCAATTCGCTCGACGGCTTGCGGAATCCCTCTACAGTCATGCCGTTGCTGTCCACCACAGGAACGTCCGCGTGCCCCATTTCGTCGTATTCGATTCCGCTCGGGCTGATGGCGATGAGTCCGTCGCGGCGGCTGTAGATGCTCAGGTTGCCGCCCGTTCCGGAGGTGAGCCGCGCAGTGAGCAACTTCCTACCAAATTGGACGATGTCCCTTCTTTCTTCCTGTAAAAGCACGATTCACCCCCTGATCCGCTGAGTCCGTTCGAAGATATCCGATTCATACACGCTCTGCGGGCAGGGTGTCAACGGTTATCTCTTGCTCTTTTCAGGTCGTCAACATTCCGGAAATTCCCGGAGTATGCTTTCCTTCTGGAGGTACCAGAGGAGCGCGAGGAAAGGGGCGCTCCAGAGGAGCATCATGAAGAGAGAACTGATGACACCCAAGGCACAATAGGTAAATGACGGTGAGCTTGAGGCAATCTTCATGTGATTGATAAAAGTGGCGATTCCATTGATCACGCCGAGGGCCACTCCGCCCCAGGCGCATATGGTCATGGCCCGGGGTGCCCACGGCCGCAGCATCAGGAACTGGGATGCAACCACGATGAATCCGGCGGCGTACAGTGTTTGCAGCCAGGGAAGGAAGCCGAGGCTGAAAAAGATGCGGATCTTGGAAACCGGCTCTAGAAAAGGCATGGAGAGGACCGACTGCCAGTCTTTACCGTAATAGTTGGACAGTCCTTCCATACCGTAACAGAGGAGTAACGCTCCGGCGGCAATGGACAGCCAGGCGGTAACCATTATCGGCTTGGGGGTCTTCGGTTTCACATGTTCCGGTTCGCTCAGGGGCGCAAGGATCAGCTCGGGATTGCGCAGGGAACGGTTCATCAGTTCCTCATCGTGCAGTATCTGCTCACGCTCCGCCCTTTTCTTGAGCATTTCCTTGTAGTTGGCATCCGAGGCCCCGCATTTGGGGCAGGATGAAAACATTTCCTCGGTGAAGGTTGAATACTGGCAGACCGGGCAGGTGTTCATCAGGTGACCGCTGTTTGCGGCGGGGAGCGGTTTGGCGATATGGAAGCCGGTTTTGCAGCGGGGACAGTCGAAATAACGGCCCTCGGGGGGGATGTCCAGTTCGTGCATGCTGCCGGTCAGACGACAGGAGGGGCATTCGATTTTCATGGTCGCGCAGTTTCCTCTCAGGACAACCTGTTAGCAGCCAGATCAAAGGTTGTCCGGCAAAGATATGATTCTTCAGTTTTTACGGTAAATAACAGAATTGACGGAATATTTCAATTGGATAAAGGAAATCTGATGGGAAAAAAGCAATAGTCATTTCTTCTTCACGGTCCCCTTTGCCCTGTCAAGCTCGGCGGCGTAGCGGTGGAGGAAACGGCGGAAATTGACCCAGACGTCATTGAAACCGAAAGATTCCATTTCCGCCTCTGCGAGGCTGAGGGGCCACCCATCGATCTTCATGCGGTACGCGGCCACGACGATCCCAGTCCGGTCCTGTCCCTGTCTGCAGTGGACGAACACCGGCCGGTTTGCCGGGTCGGCCAAAATGGCGACAACCTTGTCGAGTTTTTTCCTGTCGCCGTTGTTGAACATGCCGACAGGTATCTCCACCGATCGCATCCCGGCCGCTTCGACCTTCTTTTTCTCAGTCTCCGTAGTCCTGAGGTTGATCACGGTCCTGATTCCCATCTTCTTCAGTGTAGCGTAACCGCCGGGAGCGGGCTGGGCGCCGCGGTAAATACCGGGTGCGATCCGGCCAACGTTGTTTAATCCGGTAAGACCGAACAGACGCTCGGAAAGACGAGCCCCTTTCGGCAGTGGAAATGCCTGTGATGAAGCTGGTTGTTGACCTGGCAGGGGGCAGGCGTCCGGAGCCGCTGAGGAACCGGGTTGCCCCGAGGCAAAGACGCCGAATGGGAGCGACAGTAGCAGGAACAGAAGGAACGGATACGAGGTGGACTTACGACGGGCGATGTGTTTTCCCAAATACTTCATTTGAATACCTCCGCAAAGGAATGAACGGCATATTCCATAATATAGTTGCACACAAAAAACCGCTTACCGGTATTTTATCCGGCAAACGGTCTTTTGTGTCTAAATTATATATAATCTCCACGGGATCATATCGTGGTTCAGTTGTCCTATTCTCCCAAGTAGGTGTACCCTTGGAGGGTCTTGTCCAGGAGCTCCATGAAGTGGCTGCTTTCTTCGATGTATATCTTGCGCAGCGACACACCCTTTTCCAGGTTGTCCCTGACGCGCTTGCGGATTTCATGGCCGTCATACTGCACGTATTTCAGGCTTTCGTATATGGCATCGCCTGGAATGACCGTGTCGATCTTGTAATTTGTCTTCT
>DATEVI010000102.1:0-6518 GCA_035281865.1 Geobacteraceae bacterium
ATAAAAGAACTGGGACTTCCCCAGACACCGGTAAGACAGGCACTGCAAAAGGCTATCGACTGGTTTTGCGGTACGGGATTTGTCCGCTGAGGCTTTCCGACCTGCAGGAGTATACTTATGTACCAGCTTCTCAATACCATAGACTCCCCCAATGACCTGAAAAATCTGAAGGAAAGCGAACTTTCTCTTCTGGCTTCCGAA
This sequence comes from Geobacteraceae bacterium, assembly GCA_035281865.1. GTDB lineage: Bacteria > Desulfobacterota > Desulfuromonadia > Geobacterales > Geobacteraceae > CAIWTU01. The sequence goes on from DATEVI010000102.1 coordinate 202, forward strand.
ATAAGGGATTTTCTCATTGAAACCGTGGCAAAAACCGGCGGTCACCTGGCTTCCAATCTTGGTTGCGTTGAACTGACTCTTGCCCTGCACTACTGCTTCAATTCACCGGCCGATAAAATGATCTGGGATGTCGGACACCAGGCGTATACCCACAAGATACTGACGGGCCGCCGTGATGCATTCCCCACCCAGAGGCAGTACAAGGGACTGAGCGGTTTCCCGAAACGTTCCGAATCACCCCATGACGCATTCGGCGCTGGCCACTCCTCCACATCCATATCAGCGGGGCTGGGTATGGCTGCGGCAAGTAACCTCAAGGGAGAGAACAACAGGGTAATCGCCATAATCGGAGATGGGGCTCTGACCGGAGGCATCGCATTCGAAGCGCTTAATCAGGCGGGACACCTGCGGAAAAACCTGATTGTCGTTCTGAACGACAATGAAATGTCCATTTCGGAAAACGTGGGCGCTTTTTCTTCCTTTATTTCAAGGAAGCTGACCGGCGCCTACTTCAGGGACCTCAAAAAGGAAATGCAGGGATTACTCAAAGGCATACCGGCAATCGGCAACAACATCCTCCATTTCGCAAAAAAAGCCGAAACCTCGTTGAAAGGTTTTTTGACCCCGGGTACACTGTTCCAGGCTCTCGGCTTCGAGTATATCGGCCCGATCCAGGGGCACAACATCCCACAATTGATCGAGGTGTTCAATAACAGCCGCACTCTTGAGGGACCTGTTCTCATACATGTCATGACGACAAAGGGAAAAGGATATCCGCCTGCGGAAAAAGATCCTTCCCGCTTCCACGGCGTCGGCCCGTTCGACGTCAACACAGGCTGCGTGATCTCAGGAAAAACCTCAGGAAGCTCTTACACTGCAATCTTCGGCGAGACGATGGTGAAACTGGCAGCGGAAGATCCGAAGATCGTCGCCATTACGGCGGCCATGCCTGACGGCACTGGATTGACCCCATTTGCAAAGGCCTTTCCCGATCGTTTTTTCGATGTGGGGATCGCCGAACAACATGCCCTGACTTTCGCCGCGGGACTGGCCGCGGAAGGCCTCAGACCGGTTGCGGCAATATACTCCACGTTTGCCCAGCGAGCCTACGACCAGGTTTTCCACGACATATGCCTGCAGAAACTTCCGGTAACCCTGGCGCTCGACCGTGCCGGCCTTGTTGGAGATGATGGGCCGACTCACCACGGAGTGTTCGATTTTTCCTTTCTGCGCCACTTGCCTGGAATGACAGTCATGGCACCCAAGGACGAAAACGAGTTGCAGCACATGATCAAAACTGCCGTCTATTCTGACAGGCCGACTGCCATTCGCTATCCGCGAGGCGCAGGTTACGGCGTAACGAGGGATGACTGTCCCCGCGCCTTGGAAATCGGGAAGGGAGAATTGCTGGAAGAGGGTGAGGACCTTGTCATTGTTGCAATCGGCACAACGGTATACCCTTCCCTTGAAGCGGCAAGACTTCTCCTGGACAAAGGCATACGAGCTTCAGTCATAAATGCCCGCTATGTAAAACCGCTGGACCGCGACCTGATCATCGGGGAGGCCGTACGTACCGGCTGCATTGTCTCCGTTGAAGAAAATGCCCTGCAGGGAGGTTTCGGCAGTGCTCTGCTGGAACTCCTGGAAAAGGAAGGTATCACCGGGATCAAGTTAAAACGCCTGGGGATCCCTGACCGCTTCGTAGAACATGGCAGTCAGACTCAATTGCGTAAAGATCTGGGGTTGGACGCATCGGGAATCGCCGACGCTGTTCAGATCTTTCTGTCGGGAAAAAGAAAGACACTTCAAACCCTCTCTGTCATCAAATAGTCCACGCAATCTACAACTTGCCCATCACAGATAACGATATTTTCATGTAGTCCGGACCCGCAGTTTAATTGGAGTGCAGGGCCGATGAGCGGTTCAGCAAAATAACTGGAAAAAGATTTGAAAGGAACAGATGTAATGCGTTTCCCCCTGAAACTGAACATTGATCTTACCCGTTACATCATCAGAAACAAGCTGATGAAGATCGATAAATTCCCGCTCGTGCTGATGCTGGAACCGACCCATCTCTGTAATCTAGCCTGCTCGGGCTGCGGCAGAATTCGTGAATATGCCGACACCATTCAGCAGATGATACCGCTCGAAGAATGTCTCCGGTCAGTTGATGAATGTCCTGCCCCTGTAGTAACTATTACGGGTGGAGAACCTTTTCTCTATCCTCAAATCCATGAGCTTATCGAAGGAGTTCTGCAGCGGGGCAAGCATGTTTACCTGTGCACAAACGGGCTCCTCCTGGAAAAGGCTCTCGACCGGATGCGGCCGCACCCAAACTTCACCCTGAACGTCCATATGGATGGACAGGAAGAGACCCATGACCGGATACTTGAAAGGAAAGGCGCGTTCAGCGCTGCCATTGAAGGGATCAAAAAAGCTAAAAAACTCGGATTCAGGCTGTGTACCAACACTACCATTTTCAAAGAAACAGATCTGAACGAGATTGACTCACTTTTCTGCCGTCTCAGGGAAATTGGCGTTGACGGTTTTCTCGTGGCGCCGGGGTTCGGATATGAAGCGGTGGGCGAAAAACTCTTCCTGGAGCGCAAAGAAATAGAGAGGAAGTTCAGGGATGTGTACGAGATGAGTAAAAGGCACCTCTTCTTCTCCACGCCCATGTACATGCGATTTCTCATGGGAGAAAAGGAACTGGACTGCACACCCTGGGGCAATCCGACACGGAACACACAGGGATGGAAGGCTCCGTGCTACCTCATCACCGACAGGCATTATCCGAGCTTCCGGGAAATGATGGAAAAGACCGACTGGAACAAATACGGTGTAGGAAAAGACGAGCGTTGCGCCCAGTGCATGATGCATTGCGGATTCGAGCCGACGGTTGTCAGCGAGGTCGGTAAAAGCTGGAAAGATATCTGGGAAATGGTGCGTTGGAACTTGTCGTGATAATACTCCGCTGAACAGGCCCCATTTGATCAAGCGCCCACCATGCAATAATATCTGCATGCCCCTTAACAAAATTGGCAGACCTTGGTAAAGACGTAACGGAGAAAGTTGATAGCACAAATGTAGAAAGGCTGCCTTTTTGTGGGCAGCCTTTCTTTTATTCAAACGGTTTATCTCCCGCCCGTAAAATCAATAACGATAGAATTCCGGCTTGTACGGCCCTTCCACTGGAACGCCCATGTATTCGGACTGCTCCTTTGTCAGAGAGGTAAGCTTCACACCAAGCTTGCCGAGGTGCAGACGAGCCACTTTCTCATCAAGTATCTTCGGCAGCATGTATACTTTTTTCTCGTACTCCAGGCCCTTGGTCCACAACTCGATTTGAGCCATGACCTGGTTGGTGAAGGAATTGGACATTACAAAGCTGGGATGGCCGGTGGCACAACCGAGGTTTACAAGCCGCCCTTCCGCCAGCAGAATGAGTTTCTTTCCATCGGGAAAAATCACTTCATCCACCTGCGGCTTTACATTTACCCAGGGAAGAGCACGGATGCCCGCAACATCGATTTCACTGTCAAAGTGGCCGATATTGCAGACGATTGCCTGGTCCTTCATCTTTTCCATGTGGGCGCGGGCAATCACCTTGCAACAACCGGTGGCGGTCACGAAAATGTCGCCGATGGGTGCTGCGTCCTCCATGGTCGTAACCTCATACCCCTCCATAGCCGCCTGCAGCGCGACGATGGGGTCTATTTCCGTTATCAACACCCTTGCTCCTTGCGCCCGCAAAGAGTGGGCACTTCCCTTGCCCACATCACCGTAACCGCACACAACAGCCACCTTCCCCGCTATCATGACATCGGTGGCCCGCTTGATTCCGTCCAACAGGGATTCGCGACAGCCGTACAGGTTGTCGAATTTCGACTTCGTGACGGAATCGTTGACGTTGATTGCGGGAACGGCAAGTGTGCCCTTTCGCATCATGTCGTAAAGACGGTGTACACCCGTGGTCGTTTCTTCGGTAATGCCGCGCACTCCTTTCATGAGCTCCGGGTACTGGTTATGGAGGATTGCGGTCAGATCGCCTCCATCGTCCAGGATCATGTTGAGCATGGAACCGTCCGGCCACCTGAGGGTCTGCTCGATGCACCATTCATACTCCTCTTCCGTTTCCCCCTTCCAGGCGAAGACCGGTATGCCCGCAGCCGCAATTGCAGCGGCGGCGTGGTCCTGGGAAGAGAAAATATTGCAGGACGACCACCGTACTTCCGCCCCCAGTTCGATGAGAGTCTCGATCAGCACGGCCGTCTGTATGGTCATATGCAGGCAGCCCGCGATTCTTGCCCCTTTCAGAGGTTTTGACGAACCATACTCCTCACGCAGTGCCATCAGCCCCGGCATCTCTTTTTCCGCCATTTCGATCTCTTTACGTCCCCAGGAAGCCAGGGATATGTCCCTTACTTTATAGTCACTGAAATCTTTTTGCGAAATATTTTCCCGCGATTCTTTCACAGCCATTCACATCCTCCAATTCTGATTCTCATAAGAAAATTCACTATTTCCAAAACATTGTTTATACCAGCTTAACGCCGCAGGGTCAATTCGGAAGTGACTTTATGCAGCTTCTTCGATACTTTCCCGGGCAAACAGTTCGTCAAATATTTCCCGCACCGTAACAATACGGTCCGCCTTATAGGCGTTGGTGCCGCAAAATACCAGACCTGTCGCAACATCTCCCCGCTGCGCCCGATCCAGGGCCTTGACTATGCAGAATCGTTCCCTCGACTCCTTGTAGGTGCATTTTTTCAGGCAGCCGGTGCCGCATACGGTCCTCTTATCCTGATCATATGCAACAATCTGTTCCCTGTTCCGTATAATCGCCCTGCCTGGAAGGCCCGCGGGGCTCATGACAAGTCCGATATCCTCTTTTTTGCACTCCAGATAGGCCCTCTTGAAGCTCTCGTCCGCATCGCATTCCACCGTTGCCACGAAACGGCTGGCCATCTGCACCGCATCGGCCCCCTGCGCAAAAGCATTCATCATATCGCCACGGTCCCAGATTCCTCCTGCGGCAATAACCGGGATTTTCCTTCCATATTCGGTCAGGAAAAAGTCCTTTATTGCGCGAACGGTCGAATATTGATCGTATTCGCCGCTACCGATATTCTCCAGCTTCTCACCCAGATGTCCTCCTGCGGTGTTTGGGTCCTCCACAATGACCGCATCGGGGAAACGACCGTACCCCTTGTCCCACTTCTTGGCTATCAGTTGGGCAGCCCTGACCGAGGAAACAATGGGGATTAACGCCACGTGGGGAGCATGACTGGTAAGTTCGGGCAGAGTCAGGGGAAGACCGGCTCCACAGATAATGACCTTGGCCCCGCCTTCCACGGAAGCTTTCACAAGCGCTTCATAGTCGGAGAGCGCCACCATGACGTTAACCCCTATAATCCCGTCCGGTGCAATTTCATAGGCTTTCCGCAACTCTTCCTTGAGGGCCGCGGAATCAGCCTGCAGATAGTTGTTCCCGTTAAAGAGCGGGCTATTCATGGCAATGCCGGCTGCCGCGACCACTCCAATCCCGCCGCATCTGGCAACATGCCCAGCAAGAGAACCCCCGGAAATCCGCACCCCCATACCCCCCTGGACAATCGGATATCGAACCTCGTAATCGCCAATCTTAAGTGATTTCATTGTTACCTGTTTCCCCTTTACTCGGTCAATATTCATGTTTCGGAGTTTTGAGTTTACTGGAAAAAATGAACCTTTTGTGTAATAGTAGTGTAAAATCAGCCAAGGGAAACAAAAAACCCAACCATGAAATTGTTCAAAAAAATCTTTAGCCCGCTTTTTGCCTTTATCGGCATCCAATTGGTATGGGTACTGGTCGTTTTCTTCTGGATCTACTGGTTTATCGGACGCAACAACGAGTTCCGCGAGCTGGCTGAGCGATACAAACCGGGCCTTGCAGGCCACAGCCCGAACTGGTTTGTCCTCGTTCAGGGGTTAGTGCTCCTCCTCATGATCCTTGTCGGCGTTTATGTTATTTTCCTCTATTGGAGGCGTCAGTCCGATCTTTACAGACGACAGAAAAACGCCATTTCCCAAATAACCCATGAACTTAAATCGCCCCTCGCTTCCATCCAACTGCACCTCGAAACCATTCGCCTGCGCAAACTTCCGCCTGATAAGCTGGATCGATTCATAGGCACCATGCTGACGGATATCGAACGCCTGAACAGCCTTATCAGCAATTTATTGACGGCTGCAAAGCTTGAACAGCGCAGACGCCCGAAACATCGCCAGGTAATTGACTTCTCAGCCTTTGTTCTGAACTTTATGGAACGGAAGCG
>DATEVI010000103.1:0-2721 GCA_035281865.1 Geobacteraceae bacterium
CTTTTACTCCCTCTAAAAAAGAGAACTTACAGATTTTGTATTCTATTTTCAAGGTCTGACCCTAGTGACTTCCGAGGGAGGCTGGTAACAGTTTAGTCCTTTTAGAACTATTTTTAATCACGAGCCCACAATTTTGTTGAAAAGTGGGCTTTTTTTGTTTTCATAGTATGAGTATATATACTCACATACAAGGAGGTTCCAAGATGAGCCGAAGCGACATTCTGAAGAAGCGCCAGTCCCGTCTTAGGGAGGATATTGCGGCAATGCTCGATAGCTTTCTTGTCGGGACTATCGCAAAGTCTCCTTCCATGACCGGACACAGCCTGACGACCAAGGCAGAGGGGAAGACCGTAACGCTCTATGTCCGGAAGGACATCGTTCCAAAGGCATTGGAGATGAGCGGACGGTATAAGAAGCTCTGGTTCCTTATACAGAAGCTCTCCGAGGTAAACTGGGAGATACTCAACCTGGAGAACAATTAGGAATGATACGGCATCCCTATCCACCCCATGATTTTGAATGCTTGTACAGGCACACCTGCCCGTATCTGGACGGGCTGTCCACCACGTGGGTTATGGGGGAGTACCGGCGGGCCGACAATGTGTACCATGAACATCTGCGGATCATCGATGACTTTTATCATGACTTAAAAGCCAGGGATAATCGGATACGCGTTCTGGAGCGGGAGAATGTGGAACTCAAGGCGAAACTTCAGGCATTGCATCAACGGCAATTTAAGCCGAGTAAGAAGAAAGACGCGGAGGATATCGAGGGCGACACATCGTCCAGGGAGGGGAAGAGGAAACGTGGGGCACCGGTGGGACATCCGGGATGGGTACGGCCCAAGCCGGACCGTATTGACCGGACCGTTGATGTGCCTGCTCCGACGATCTGTCCCCATTGCCGATCTGACGACTTGGCGCCGATGGAAGAAAGCATGGAGCACGTTCAGGAAGATATCGTCATCCGGCCCCGTCCCGTGGTCACCCGCTATCTGCATGGACAGGCATTCTGCGCGCGGTGCAATCATCCGGTTGTTCAGGCAGGCGTGGGCGAGCTTTTGAACGCCCCCATCGGACCGGTCGCAAAATCCGTGGCGGTCTATTTACGCTATCGGATAGGGATTCCCTACAGAAAAACGGCCGAGTTGTTCCGGGAGTTGTTCGGGCTGAAGTTTGTTCCTGCCTCAGCCCTGGGGTTCGACCGGAAAGCGGCGGCACGGGGTGCGCCGATATATGAGGATTTGCGACAGAAGATCAGGGCATCCGACGTAGTCCATGCCGACGAAACCTCTTGGCGCAGTGACGGCGTGGGGCATTTTGTATGGTTCGCAGGCAATGAAAACCTCGCCTTCTTTCATATAGACCGGCATCGGTCAGCCATCGTGGCAAAAACCATCTTCGGAGAGGACTTTGACGGCACGCTGGTGCGCGATCGGTATGCAGCCTATACCGGTATCGGAATGGACTGGCAGTCCTGCATAGCCCATATCATTACAAAGGCCAAGGAAATCAGCCGGGAACATGCGCTCCTGCCGGACACAGAGAAAGACGCCGCTACCGGCCCCTTCTGCGACCGCGTTATGGAGCTCTGCTCACGACTCTGTGACGTGGGGCAGAAGCTGAAATCCGGTGCTGTTCCTTGGGAGGCAGCAGCCAAGATCGAAAAACAGTCCATCACGAAACTCAGTAACATCTGCAAACAGCCGCTTCGTTTTAAACCCGCGGAGACCCTTCGGGCATATCTTGCGGGACCAGAGCAGAAATTTCTCTTTACCTTCCTTCGGCGTCCCGGTGTGCCGCCCACAAACAATCATGCAGAACAGTCTCTCAGGCATCTGGTGATCTTCCGCAAGATATGCTTCGGAACCAGATCGGAGAGCGGACTGAAAACCCACAGCATCCTTCCCAGTCTGGTGCAAACTGCCAGAAGACAGGGCATCCATCCGAGAGAATTCCTGCAAACTCTCCTCACCGCGGATACAGCAACGGCTCAGGCTGCGATGTATAACAACTCGAGCTGATAGCACGATGGCTGGCGGATGAGATAGGGACTAAACTGTTACCTTCCGGCAGGCACAGTTCATGGATTTCGATAAAGGTTATCCGGTTAGTCGTTTTATTAGCTATTTCGTTTTTCAGGCTATCCAGATCCTTGCGGTTTTCCCGAAAGCGGCTTCCGACCACCTGAAAAATTTTATTTTCTACTCCGAATATCAGCCAGGCAAAGGGACGGCCTTTCAGGTTTGCCTCGTTACTGAGTGCGGAAAAGTATTCGCCAATATCAGAAAAATCAAAAGTATTCTTTGCTTCCTTGAATTCCACAATCTCCGTCTCACCGGGCAGGTCGCGGAGATAATTCAATGTGTTGATTAATGCCTGTTCATCCATCGTCATACCTCAATTTCCCCATTCATCAATTTCGGCAACAGCACATCACGGATAGAGGCAAGGGCGATGTGTTCGATTTCGGATTCGGTTATTTTAGTCATTTGAAATCTCTTAGAAATCTCGATATATTCCTGTCTTTATAATCACCCCAAGGCATCAACCTTTTTGCCGGCCATGTTACATAGAGAAAGCGCTTAGCTCTTGTAAATGCAACATAAGCATTGTTTTTTTCCTGCGTCATTTCAGATCCACCGCTTTTAACTGCACGATAATCAGGAAACGTTTCATCATCCATGCCCATCAGAAAAACAATATCATATTACTGGCCTTT
>DATEVI010000104.1:0-5849 GCA_035281865.1 Geobacteraceae bacterium
CGGCGGAACAGTCGATCAGGTCGACTCCGAGGATCTTCATCCGGCGGGCAAGAATGACCGACTGCCCCAGGTCCCATCCCCCCTCGACCCAGTCTCTTGAAGAGATGCGGACGAAAAGGGGCAGGTCCCCGGGCCATGCCTCGCGCACCGCTTTGGCAATCCTTAGGGGAAAGCGGAAACGGTTTTCGAGTGATCCGCCGAAGTCGTCGGTGCGATGATTCGACAGAGGGGAAAGAAACTCGTGCAGCAGATATCCGTGGGCCATGTGGATTTCAACTACCTGGAAACCGGCTGCCTGCGCTCTTCGTGTGGCCGCGCTGAATTGCTCCTCGATTTCCGACATCTCCGTTTCCGAGAGTTCGCGGGGAACCGGATAGCCTGAATCGAATGGAACAGGACTGGGGGCCAAAGGTTGCCAGCCTCGTTCGTCAAGACTCAATGGCTTGCCCCCGCTCCAGGGAGCGTCCGTGGAAGCCTTGCGCCCTGCGTGCGCCAGTTGTATGCCGGGGACCGCTCCCTGTTCCCGTATGAAACGAGCGATTGGTTTGAACGCCTCGGCGTGCTCGTCGCTCCAGATGCCGCTGTCGTCCGGGCTGATTCTTCCCGTCGGACTGACCGCGGTTGCCTCTACCATGACGAGACCGGCGCCGCCGACCGCGCGACTTCCCAGGTGGACGAGGTGCCAGTCGGAAGGGAGTCCGTCATTGCTCGAGTACTGGCACATGGGTGAGACGAAGACCCTGTTGCGGAAAGTGACCGTACGGAGGGTGAGAGGTGTGAAGAGCATGCTCATGAGGTCCTCCCTTTGCGTTTTCGGGGCAGTCTGAAAGCTCGGGAAGTACCTTACAGGCGGGCTTCTTTCCTGTCAATATGATTGAGCGGGCAAAGTGCAAATCATCGCCGCCATTTCTTGTTTTTGCCGAAATAGGTGATATCACTTTTGCAGGTCGTCAATAATGAAATGAAGGATCGGACGGCAAGAGGCAGCGCACGGATGCCGATTGTCATGCTTTCGCTGCATAACGGACGAGCAACTAAGGGAGGTATCATGTCTGAAAAACGTGAACTGGCGACACTGGGTGCCGGATGTTTCTGGTGTGTGGAAGCTGTTTTCAGGAATTTGAAAGGTGTTGAGGAGGTGGTTTCGGGTTATTCGGGTGGTGCGCTTGCATATCCCATCTATGAGCAGGTATGTACGGGCGCCACCGGACATGCTGAAGCAGTACAGATTACTTTTGACCCTGAGGCCATATCCTTTTCCGAGATACTCTATGTTTTCTGGCGGACTCACGATCCGACTACAGTGAATCGTCAGGGTTATGACACCGGTACCCAATACCGTTCGGTGATTTTTTACCATAATGAAGAACAGAGGGTGGAAGCGGAAAAATCAAAAAAGGAAGCTGATGAGTCAGGTTTATGGCCCGGTCCCATCGTTACGGAAATAGCTCCATACACGAATTTCTACAAGGCTGAAGAGTATCACCAGGATTATTACAGAATGAATCCGGACCAGTCATATTGTCAGGTGGTCATAGACCCGAAGATCAGGAAAATGAGAAAGGAGTTTCAGGACAAACTGAAGGAAGCGTCAGAGGGTGCCGGTTGATCGGATGGAGTGTTGTCCATGGTGATGCAATTGCGGCCGGCTGCCTTGCTCCGATACATCAGGGAGTCGGCTCTCTCGACCAGCGATTCGAGAGATTCTCCGTTTCTTGCCAATGTGGCACCGATAGAAATTGTTACATTTATGTGCGAATCGCCAATGTCGAGTTGTGATTTTTCAATTATGACCCTGTACCGTTCGGCAATTCCGCGAAGACGTTCCTCATCAACATTTACGATGACGGCGACGAACTCCTCTCCTCCCCATCTGCCTACCGTATCGAAAGAACGCGAGCAGTTGAGAAGGCTTTTTGACACCATTTTAAGTGTCTCATCACCGGCATTATGGCCAAAATTGTCATTGATTGACTTGAAATGGTCGAGATCCAGGAAAATGAGTGCGAAAGGCCAGTCGTAACGGGAAAGCTCATTCAGTCGTCCAAAAATCACCGTTTCCATGAAGCGCCTGTTCGGAATTCCCGTGAGGGGATCGACAAAAACCTGCTTCCTGAGATCTTCGATCATTTCCATGGAGATGTTTATCTCGGATATTTCACTGAAAATTTCCACTCCTCCAACGATTTCCCCGGCATTGTTGCGAACCGGCGTCATACGGACCTCCACCGGAACCCTGTGCCCGTTTTTGTGGTGCAGATATACCTTGCCTTCCGTCGCCATTCCTTCACTCATGGACTTCAAGAGGGGACAGGACCCTTCGCAGAGATTTTCGCCATCTTTGTCAACATGCATGAGAATGTTGTCACAGCAACGTGTTCCCACCACCTCACGGCATTGATATCCCGCGATTCTCTCGGCGCCCCTGTTCCAGAATGTAATTCTTCGGTCGCGGTCGACGAAATAAACGCCTTCATCAAGTTTGTCGAGAATTTCTCTAAAAAATATGCTGCTGAATTCCATCGATAGCACCTCGCTGATTGAAAATAAATGTTGTGGACCAGTTTGTCAATGAAACGAAGTCTTGTATTCGCGGACTGCCGCGGCTTTGTTTTCGGTACCGGCGAAAAATCAGATGTGCTAAAATAATTCGAAATTTATCTGAACCCGATTTTACATCCAACAGGAATTGAATTCACTTCCCGCCAGCGTTTGTTCCGAAAGTTTTTGCATTTCCGACAGAGAAGGGGTTGATAATGAAAATACTAATGCACATCTGCTGCGCACCGTGCGCAGTATATCCCGTTTCCGCACTGCGGGCCGGGGCAATGCAGGTAACCGGTTTTTTCTTCAACCACAATATCCACCCTTACCTGGAATATCGAAGGCGTCTGGATACTGTCGCCGAGTATTCAAAAAAAGAGGCGCTGGAGGTCATCTTTGATGATGATTACCGTCTGGAAGAATTTCTCGGTAATGTTGCAGAAAAGCCCAAGGACAGATGCATTTACTGCTATGCCTCAAGGCTGGAGAAGACCGCCGAAACCGCCGCCGCAAACGGATTTGATGCATTTACCTCTTCGCTCCTTTACAGCAGATACCAGAATCACGATATCATTCGAAAGCTGGGGGAAAGAGCGGCAGAGATTTTTGGGGTGCCTTTCCACTACGATGATTTTCGACGCGGCTGGCAAGAGGGCATTCGTCTGTCAAAGGTGATGGGGATGTACCGGCAGCAGTATTGCGGGTGCATTTACAGCGAAAAGGAGCGATACGCGCCTAAAACCTGAAGCTATTCAGGTTAACCTCAGCCTTTAGCCTCAACACCTGCGAAGTTGCTTTCTTTGGTCTTAGAGGTTCCTGGAGTAATCATGCCCGGTATGGGAAAATCTCTTATCATCATCGGACTTGTAATCGTTGCGGTTGGTGTCATATTGTCACTGGTCGGGAAAGTGCCTTGGCTCGGCAAGTTGCCCGGCGACATCTATATAAAAAGGGAAAATTTCACTTTTTATTTCCCGCTGGCTACGAGCATCATCATATCCATAATTCTATCCCTGATTCTCTGGTTGCTCAGAAAATAGCAGAACTGTATTTCGCCTTCGCCTAATCACGTTGATTCGTTCCCTTACACCCCCCCCTGTTAAGTTCAGAATACCTGCTTACCCCTTGTAATTCGGTGCTTTCCTGTTAACGTTATTCTTGACTGCCGCGCGGTATTTCAGGTTGAAAGAATGTTTCATCTCAGTCTTTTTCGGAGGTAATCATGTTCGAGTTGTTGGAAAAAATATTTTTGACCGGACTCGGTGCCGTGTCGCTTTCCCAGAAAAAGGCGGAGGAATTGCTCGCCGAGCTTAAAGAAAAATACAAAATGAGCGAAGAGGAAGGGCGAAATTTCCTGGAAAAGGCCCAGACCATGGCTCGGGAAGGGAAAGAGAGGCTGTCCGAGGCGGCCGAAACCGAGGTGAAGAAGGTCATGGAAAGGATGGGCTGCGTTTCGCGGGATGAATTCGATAGATTGCGAAAGAGGGTCGAGGAACTGGAAGAAAGACTGAAGATCATATGAAGGCATGGATATGCCGGGCCTGATGCGAGCGAGACTGAATACGAGAAGTATTAAAAGGTACCGCCAGGTCATACGCGTACTGTTCAAGTACGGGTTTGAAAATCTGCTTGAATATTTGAATCTGGCGCAGTTCATTGCACGCGGGATGAGGCTTTTCCGACGCGGAAAGCCGAAAGTCGCCCATCTTTCCGCAGCCGAAAGGATGCGCCTGGTATTTGAAGAATTAGGTCCGACCTTCATCAAACTGGGACAACTGCTTTCGACCCGCCCCGATGTCATTCCCGGAAATTATGTCATTGAATTTTCTAAACTGCAAGACATGGTGCCGGGGTGTCCCTTTGCAGAAGTTAGAGAACAGATATGCAGGGAGCTTGGAGGAGAAATCGAAGACTTTTTCTCCAGCTTTATCGAAACACCCATTGCAGCCGCCTCCATCGCCCAGGTTCACAGGGCTAAACTCCTAAGAGGAGATGACGTTGTCGTTAAGGTGCGCAGGCCGGGTGTGGTGGAATCGGTGGAGACAGACATCGATGTTCTCATGGGGCTGGCATTGCTTGCCGAGCGTCATTTTCCCGGAAGTGAGTCATTGGATCCGGTGGGCCTGGTCAGGGAGTTTGCCCGGACCATCCGCAGGGAAATGGACCTGTCCCGTGAGGGGCATACTATCGAGAGAATGAGGACGAACTTTTCCGGAGATTCCAGCCTCTATTTCCCCAAGGTATACTGGGAACAGACGGCCAAAGGCGTTCTGACCCTGGAATATATCGACGGGATCAAGGTTTCAGACACTGAGTCCCTGGAACGCTCCGGATGCGACAGGAAGCTGATCGCCAGACGGGGAGCCGACTTTTTCCTCAGACAGGTGCTCGTTCACGGGTTTTTCCATGGAGATCCACATCCCGGAAATGTCTTCATTCTCCCCGGTAACGTTATCTGTCTCCTCGATTACGGCATGGTGGGCAGACTCGACCCCCAGTCCATAGCTTTTCTGACCGATTTTCTCCTGGCGATCATAAATCGGGATGTGGACAAGATCATTTCCATTCTCCTTTACTCCGGAGACATTACCGATATTCCGGATGTCAGGGGGCTCAAGCGGGACCTGTCGGATTTCATCGACAACTATTATGAAGTCCCGCCCTACGAGGTGGTAGTAGGCCGGATGCTCGTGGAGTTCATCGAGATCATTGCCTCCTACAGGATCCGCTTCCGTCCGGATTTCATGCTGCTGGCCAAGGCGCTCATGACTATAGAGGGGATGGGGCGCGAGCTTGATCCGAAGTTCAATATGATCGAGCATCTTCGTCCATTTGTGGAGGAAGCTGTGCGGGAGCGCGTTTCCCTGAGCCACATGGCACGGGATGTCGGCTCCCATCTCATGTCCTATGTCAATCTTGCCAGAAATCTTCCGGACGACCTCAAAGAGATCCTCAATCGCATAAATCGCAACAAATTCAAGATAGATCTGGAACACAGGGGACTTGATCATTTGATCAGGGAGCTGGACAAATCGAGCAACCGTCTGTCTTCAAGTCTCGTCATTACGGCTCTCATAGTCGGATCTTCGCTGATCATGCAGACGACCAGAGGACCTCAGCTCATGGGATTCCCCGTGCTGGCGGTGCTCGGTTACTCCATTGCAACTCTCCTGGGATTGTGGCTGGTTCTGGCCATATTTCGATCTGGCAGGCTGTGATGAATCCAGTGCAGGTTTTGTTGCGTTTGTGCAACAAAATATGTGGCGTTTATGCAACTGATCAGATATCCTGTCCGTGCGTCCCAT
>DATEVI010000105.1:0-10209 GCA_035281865.1 Geobacteraceae bacterium
TTCTTCAAGCTCTTGAATCTCCTGCTTGAAATCATCCTTACCCCCCAGTTCCTTCTGAATCGCCCTCATCTGCTCGTTGAGGTAATATTCTTTCTGGGTCCTTTCCATCTGTTTCTTGACGCGATTATGGATTTTGTTTTCTATCTGGAGTATCTCTATTTCAGAACCCATGATTGCCAAAAGCTTTTCGAGCCTTTTCTGTGGCTCAATGGTGGATAAGAGGTCCTGTTTGTCCTCAATCTTGAGATTTATATGAACTACAATGCTGTCCGCCAATGGGGATGGTTCGGTTAATTCTTTTACACTGCTCACTATGTCGGGAGCGATGTTTTTTGAAAGTTTGCAATATGTTGCAAAGGTGGACTTTGCTCCTCGCATCAGGGCTTCAACTTCGGAATCTACAGAGTTGTTTTCATAACTATGCTCTATCTTTACGCCAAGATAATCCTTTTCAGGAATGAGTTGGACTATTTTGCCGCGGCTTTTACCTTCCACCAGAACCTTTATCGTACCGTCAGGGAGCTTCAGAAGCTGGATGATATGGCATAGCGTTCCTGATATGTGGATATCATGTTCCCCCGGTTCGTCTACTTGGGCGTTTTTTTGAGTGGCCAGAAAAATGGCTTTGCCCTTTAACATGGCTGCCTGCAAGGCCAAAATAGATTTTTTCCTGCCGACGAAAAGTGGAACGACCATGTGGGGGAATATGACAATATCCCTCAATGGCAAAAGAGGGAATCTTCTATGATTCCCTCTCGTATTCGCAAATTTCATATCATCGCGATTATTCGTCATGCTGCACGTCATCCCTTAAGTTATGCTGATTCTGCGACATTTTCGTAAACAATGATGGGTTTTTCCTTATTATTGATGACTTCCTCATTTACGACAACTTCCTTAACCATGGTCTGGGACGGTATTTCATACATGACATCGAGCATTGCGTTTTCCAGTATGGAACGGAGTCCACGAGCACCAGTCTTTCTTTTCAGAGCCTCCCGTGCAATTGCCACAAGTGAGCCGTCGGTGAACTTCAGTTTCACGTGCTCCATCTCGAAAAGCTTTTGGTATTGCTTTACAAGAGCGTTTTTGGGCTCCTTGAGGATTTGTACCATCGCTTCCTCATCCAACTCACTCAGTGTAGCAAGGACCGGAAGACGTCCGACAAATTCGGGGATAAAGCCGAATCTGAGGAGATCTTCTGGAGTTACTTCCTTCAGGAGTTCCCCGGACTTCTTCTCAACCTTTTTCTTCACATCGGCGCCGAAACCCAATGTTTTCACACCAATTCTCTGTTGAATGATGTTGTCGAGGCCGGCAAAAGCTCCGCCACAAACAAAGAGTATATCGGTCGTATCAACCTTAAGGAACTCCTGTTGAGGATGTTTTCTGCCACCCTTGGGGGGTACGCTCGCTACGGTTCCTTCGATTATCTTCAGAAGAGCCTGTTGAACACCTTCTCCGGAAACATCTCTTGTTATGGATGGAGAATCCGACTTTCGAGCAATCTTGTCGATTTCATCAATGTAGATAATGCCCTTCTGCGCCCGTTCCACATCATAATCCGCCGCCTGCAGGAGGTTGAGTATGATATTCTCCACATCCTCACCGACATAGCCTGCTTCCGTCAGGTTTGTGGCGTCGGCCATGGCAAACGGAACTTTCAGTATTCTGGCCAGAGTTTGCGCGAGGAGTGTTTTGCCGGAACCGGTTGGGCCAAGAAGGAGAATGTTGCTCTTCTGCATCTCCACATCGCCAGGCTTCTTTACGAGCTCTATTCGCTTATAGTGATTATATACGGCGACAGCGAGGACCTTTTTCGCACGATCCTGGCCAATCACGTATTCGTCGAGGACGTCCTTTATCTCAGATGGTTTGGGAAGTTTCTTGATGTCGGGACCCATGGCTTCTTCCAATTTGGTCTCTTCCGCAATGATGTCATTGCAGAGTTCAATGCATTCGTCACATATATAGACCGTGGGTCCGGCAATTAGTTTCTTGACTTCATCCTGACTTTTTCCGCAGAAGGAGCACGTCAGATTGTTCGATCTATCGTCTCGTCTGTTCATCGGGAACCTCCGGAAACTGCTTTCCTGGTGATTATATCATCAATGATACCATAATTTTTTGCATCGTCACCAGACATGAAATAATCCCTCTCCGTATCGTTCTCCACCTTCTCCAAGGGCTGACCGGAGTGTTCCGCAAGCAGTTGGTTGAGAGTCGACTTCATGCGCAAGATTTCCTGGGCGTGTATATGGATGTCGGTCGCCTGTCCTTGAAAGCCTCCAATGGGTTGGTGTATCATAATTCTTGCGTGGATGAGACTAAACCGCTTACCCTTTTCACCAGCGCTCAGCAAAAGAGCGGCCATTGATGCTGCCTGTCCGACACAAATGGTGGAAACCGGAGCCTTTATGTATCGCATTGTGTCATAAATGGCCATCCCGGCTGTAACAACACCACCAGGCGAATTTATGTAAAGGTGAATATCCTTGTCGGGATCTTCTGCCTCAAGGAAAAGGAGTTGGGCAATTACGAGGTTTGCAATATTGTCGTCTATTGCTCCGCCCAAGAACACTATTCTGTCCTTTAATAACCGTGAATAGATATCATATGCCCTCTCGCCCCTGCCGCTCTGTTCCACAACCATTGGTACAAGCATAACTCCTCCAAACCTATTTGCTGGTATTCTTTGCAGATTCTGTTATCGTGGCATGCTCTTCCAGGAATTTGATTGTCTTCTCTTCCTTCAGCTGTTTTATAAGACCCTCTTTTGCGTACGGATTCTTTTGGTAAAATCTTTCAACCATATCGGAATCCTTGTTTGATTTCTCTGCTATCTCTGCAATTTTATCATGAATTTCGATTTCCTCGATTTCAATCCCTTCCTTTATTGCAACCGCTTCAAGAAGCAGGGTTCCTTTGACCTGCAAGACGGCTGTCTCCCTGTAATCTTCCCTTATCTTCTTTTCGTCAGAACCGATCGCAGCTAAAGACATATTTTGCATTGCGAGATCATTGGTGATGTTCTCTATCAGGAAACTAAGCTGTTTTTCCACCAGTGCCTCGGGGACTTCAATCGGATTCTTTTCTATGAGAGCCTGAACCAGGCGATCACGCAGCTTGCTATCCATCTTGGATCTTTCCTGTTTCTCATGCGTATCAGACAGTTTTGATTTCAGCTGTTCCAATGTTTCAAATTCACCGAACTGCTTTGCGAAATCATCATCAAGGGGAGGAAGTTCCTTGGTCTTTATGTCCTTGATTTTTACTTCGAATGTCACTTCTTTGCCTGCAAGCTTGGTGACGAAATAATCTTCGGGGAACGTAACTTTTATTACTCCATCATCTCCGACGGACATCCCTGCGATCTGGTCTTCAAATCCGGCAATAAAGCTATTGGATCCCAGTTCGAGCATGTAATCAATTGCAGAACCGTTTTCAAAGGGCGTTCCATCAACATAGCCGGTAAAATCAAGGGTTACAATATCACCTTTGGCTGCGGGGCGTTGCTCATCAAGCGGTTTGATGTGTGCCATGCGCGCCTGCATTTCCCTCAGTCTGCCTGCTGTAGCTTCTTCATCCGGAACAAACGCCTCCGTTTCTACATGCAGTCCGGCATAATCCTTCACTTCGATTTCCGGAAGTATTTCAACGATGGCAGAGTATTTGAGGGGTTCACCCTTTTTGATTTCATTAACGCTTTCGATGGACGGAGGCGCAACCGCGACAATTTTTTGCTCACTCAAAGCCTTGAAATAGGTTTCGCTAACCAGATTGTGGAGGACTTCTCCTGTCATTTTAGCACTGTAATGTTTTTCTAATACGTCCTGCGGCACTTTACCTTTTCTGAAGCCTTTCAAGGCAGCCGTTTTCCTGATCTGACTGTATACCTTGTCAATTTCTCGCGTTACTCGATCGGCAGGGATTTCAAAATTGATTTTCTTTTTAACCGGGGTAACATCCTCAACATTCACGATCATGAAGGGAACCTCTCTGTATGGTTTAGTTAAATGATTCCTGGTCGAAAGCTGTATACCGTGTGCAATTCTGGGCAAGTGAAAGGTGGGAAGTTTGTACATACGGTACCTGTGGTCGGATGGTGCGAGAGGGGGGAGTTGAACCCCCACGGTTGCCCGCTGGATCCTAAGTCCAGTGCGTCTGCCAGTTCCGCCACTCTCGCAGAGTCTTTATACAAGCAAGCCCCGCTGGTAACGGGGCTCAAATTTACATGGGGTGGCTGATGGGATTCGAACCCACGTATGAACGAGTCACAGTCGTTTGTGTTAACCGCTTCACCACAGCCACCATAAATTAATTTTGGCACGCCTGAGAGGATTCGAACCTCTGACCTACGGATTAGAAGTCCGTTGCTCTATCCAACTGAGCTACAGGCGCAGAGTTTGGTCGGGGTGAGAGGATTCGAACCTCCGACCCCCTGCTCCCAAGGCAGGTGCGCTAGCCAGGCTGCGCTACACCCCGTTGAAACTCAGATTTCTATCATATCGGCGAACTAGTTGCAACTGTTTTTTTTTCGGAGTCTTGCATTGAGCAAAAATCCATGCCGGAAGGGTATAGCCCGGCCATTCATAACGGTTGCCCTGCTGGGAAGACTTGTTATTCCTGCAGAAGGTGGGCTTTCAATTTCGCAAATGCCGTGCCGCGATGGCTGATCCTGTTTTTTACGTCAAGGGGGAGTTCAGCCAGGGTTTGATTGTATTCAGACAAAAAAAACAAAGGATCATAACCGAAACCTCCGAGGCCCCTCGGTTTTTCCAAGATAGTACCCGCCAGTCTGCCTGAAAAAGTGTGACAGGATCCGTCCGGGAAACAGAGCGCAATTACACAATGAAAGGAAGCCGAGCGCCGTTCTTCCGGAATTCCTGCGAGTTCATTCAGTAGTCTACGGTTGTTTGCTTCATCGTTTGCGGTTTCGCCGGCAAACCGCGCCGAATGTATTCCCGGCCTTCCTGCCAACGCATCCACGCAGAGTCCAGAGTCATCAGCAATCACCGGTTTGCCGACTTGCAGAGCGGTAACCCGGGCTTTCTTCAGGGCATTTTGCTCGAATGTATCACCGTCTTCGATAATGGCGGGCAGTTCGGGGAACTCTGCAAGGGAGTAAAGAGCGTTGACGGTTCCTTCCAGCAATCGACTGATTTCTTTGAGCTTGCCAGTATTGCGGGTGGCCACTACCAGTTCTTTCATAATTCGAGCGCCGCATTCTGAATTGCAAATAGACGTTGAATCCCCGCTATTGCAAGGCAACGCATGGTATCCATTTCTTCAATGCTGAAAGGTGTTATTTCTGCTGTTCCCTGTATTTCCACAAAGCGGTTCGAAGAGGTCATGACAAAATTCATGTCGACTTCAGCTGCCGAATCTTCCAGATAGTTCAGGTCTAGAAGGGGCTTTCCGTTCACTATGCCGGCACTTACAGCAGCAACGGCCTCCTTGAGAGGGAAGGACGTAACAGTGTTTCTTTCAACAAGTCTTTTCATTGCATCGGCAAGGGCGACGTAAGCACCGGTTATTGATGCTGTCCGGGTACCACCATCGGCCTGTATTACATCACAATCCACGAAAACGGTTTTTTCTCCGAGAGCATTCAAATCTGTAACCGCCCGCAAAGACCGGCCTATGAGCCGTTGTATTTCATGAGTCCGCCCGCCGACTTTACCTTTGGACGATTCCCGAGCGGAGCGGGTCTGTGTAGCTCTCGGCAGCATGGAGTATTCGGCGGTCACCCAGCCGGTTCCCTTTCCCCGTAGAAATGATGGGACAGTATCTTCAATCGAGGCTGTACATATGACTTTTGTGTCACCGAATTCGATCAGAACGGACCCTTCAGCATGTTTAGTGTAATTTCTAGTAATCTTAATTTCCCTAAGGCTGTCCGCCCCATGACCTCCAATACGCATAACTTCTCCATCCGAACAGTGTTTAAGCCAATTTTGATGATTTGATGAAATGTTGGGCATTAATGCAAGAAAGGGTTTCAGGCAGAATGCCCTGGACCACAAAGATTTGCGCATTCATACTGAAATATTTCCAAGAACTAATTCCTATCTCGCAAAGGCTATCGCAACAGGTTCCTGCTTGTCAACACGAATGTCTGTCGAAAAACTACTTCTGCTGGAAAAGGCACCGGCCTCCACGGTCAAGACGGAATTATTTTTTTCGGGGCAACGCCGCGCTGCGAAAATTCGGTCAATAGTCTGTTTGTCAGATATCTTTCGATGTACTCAAGGGTTGCAAGATCAAAAGGCACGTTGTCCAGCTTTCCTCCCGCCGTCATGCCATGGCCACCGGCAGTGCCGATTCCGGACACCAGCCTTTTTATCATTTCTCCAGCATTGATTGCATGGCTGGTTGTCCGCATTGATAGGATAACTTCATCGCAGTAATGCCCAATCGCCAACACGGTTTCAATACCTTCGAGCCTGACCAGGTAATCGGCAATTTCGGCAACTGCTTCAGGATAACTTACCGCCATCAGATTGACTACGATTATTTTTCCGTATATTTTGGCATTGTCGATGGCCCTGTGAAAGGTCTGGAAGTGTTCTCTGGGAAGTTTCGGGTGTGTAATTTCGAATAGAAGCTTTTTGTTGGTTAGAGGAAACAAACGAAGATAAGCGTCTCTATCTGGCCTGTTTGCTTCCCTGCCGAGATCCTGGGTTTCGGATTTTATGGCGTAGAACAGTGCAGTAGCCATTTTTGTGCTGATGTATACATTCTCCAAGATGAGATACTCGTAGAGAATGGTAGCGGTCACTCCGTAGTCTTCGCGAATGTCGACCCATTTGCACTCTTTGCTTTCATTGCGCATGGGGTGATGATCAATGACTATATCCACTTTGGTTCCTGGTGGCAGCGAGTTGTTGCCCGCTGCCGGCTGTGTATCGAGCATACATATGACCTTGTACTCATCAAGATCCAGAAGTCCGAACGGAGTCAGCGATATCTCAAGTTCTTTAGCCATGCAAATATTCTCGCTTCGTCCTATCATGCCGGAAAATGCTATTGTCGCTTCCTTGTTTGCCTTCATCACAAAAAGATGCGAAAGTGCCATTGCTGATGCCAGACTGTCAGGATCAGGATTGTCGTGAATTACGATCAGGATTTTTCCTTTCCCCCGCACCCATGTCAGCATTTCGTCCGTATTGATTATTGTCCTGTACAGGCTTACCGGTGTTGTGTGCCAAATAGTCACTTTCCCTCGATTTGTGTGGCGCCGATCCGCGCTGGCACCAGGATTGAGATGAAAAATCCCGCGCTGAGTTGACTCTGCTATTGTTTACATTTGGCGTTATGTATAATATCGAAATATACATGGGGGGGGGATAAAGGCAAGAATTAAATCAGAGTTTTTTTGTGACAACTAAACTCTTTGCGAGTCGGGCAGGCAAGGGCCAGTTAAATAGTTGACAATAATAGTGGGGTATGTTATTCGGATTAAAACTCCAAATTTGCAGACAACCGGCGGACGAGGTGCCCATGTTCAAGAGGTTACACGATGATATTCAGGCAATTTTCGAGAGGGATCCAGCCGCCAGAAGCATCCTGGAGGTGGTTTTCTGTTATCCCGGTCTGCATGCGGTCTGGATGTACAGAATTGCCAACTGGTTCTGGAAGCACAGATTTTATTTTGCGGGTAGGTTCATTTCCCATCTGGGGCGGTTTCTTACCGGCATCGAGATACATCCCGGCGCCACTATAGGCAGGCGGTTTTTTATTGACCACGGAATGGGTGTGGTAATTGGTGAGACTGCCGAAATAGGGGATAACGTCACTTTGTATCATGGAGTTACCCTGGGAGGGGTCAGTCTTGAAAAGGCCAAACGGCATCCAACTTTGGAGGACAATGTCGTAATAGGCTCCGGAGCAAAGGTTCTGGGCCCGTTCACGATAGGGAAGGGCAGCAGAGTCGGTTCCAACTCCGTAGTCATTAAGGAAGTACCTCCCAACTCAACTGTAGTCGGAGTTCCGGGAAGGATTGTTATGACAGCGGAGAAACCGCAGGAAAAGACCGACCTGGAACACGGCAAGCTTCCGGACCCTGAAGCAAAGGCAATTGCCTGTCTGTTTGACCAGATCAGGACACTGGAGAGAAAATTTGATGATCTGGCCAAAGAATATGAAAAACTCAAGAAAAATGCCGCCACCGGCGAAAAATAAATTTTTTAAAAGCGAGATGGATTCTCCCGGGTATTCCATGAAGAAAGTTGCCGTCACAACCCTTGGATGCAAGACGAACCAGTTTGAATCGGCCGCAATTGCTGAATCAGTAAGAAATAAGGGTTTCATGATTGTCCCGTTTACCGATTTCGCGGATATCTACATTATAAACACATGTACTGTTACTGCGAAGTCCGACGCGGAATCCCGTAGACTTATCCGCCGGGCCCGGAGGCAAAACAGTTGTGCCAGAATAGTTGTAACCGGATGTTATGCACAACTGGCATACGAAGAGATACGTCATTTCCCGGGCGTAAGCCATGTCTTGGGAAATAATGAAAAAAAAGGGATAGCCGGACTTCTTGAGATAATTGAAGACGAGCAGGTCGTGATGGTTTCAGGCTTTACGCGCGATCAGCAGGTGGATGGCGTAATGCTCGAAACGTTCGCTGAGCATACAAGGGCTTTCCTGCAGGTCCAGAACGGTTGCGACGCATTCTGTTCGTACTGCATAGTCCCCTACGTTCGCGGACCCAGCAGAAGTGTTACACTGGATGATGCAGTTGAGGGTGTCAGGACATTTGCCGAGAAGGGTTTCAAGGAGGTTGTATTGACCGGGATACATCTGGGGATGTACGGCCATGACCTCAATCCGGCGACAAGTCTTTTGGATCTTCTCTGCGCGATAGAAAAACGGTCTTCCATCACGAGACTCAGAATAGGCTCTCTGGAACCTGGCGAAATCTCCGATGGACTCATTGATTATCTCTCCACATCCGGGATGTGCTGTCCTCACCTCCATATACCCCTGCAAAGCGGAGATGACCAGGTGCTTTCCAGAATGAATCGTCACTACACGACGCGATTTTACCATGATGTCATCGAGAGGCTCCTGAAGGCCGTCCCTGATATTTGTCTCGGCACCGACGTTATTGTCGGTTTTCCAGGTGAATCGGACCGGGAATTCGAAAATACCCTTTCTTACCTTGAATCCCTTCCCTTGGCCTATTTTCACGTCTTTCCTTTTTCCCCTAGAGAGCAGACCCCTGCCGCAAAGATGCCGGGAAAGGTACATGGCAGCGTGATCAAGGAAAGGGTAAAGACTCTCAGGAAAGTGTCTGACGATAAAAAAGAGGCCTACTTCAAGAAGTTCTTGGGAAGAGAGCTGAAAGTGCTCGTGCAGGAAAAGGGGCCGGGCGGCTCCTTCAAAGGGCTTTCACGGAATTACATTCCTGTACTTATGACCGGTAACGACTGTTCAATTAACAGTGAAGTCAGGGTCAAGGTCCGGGAAATCAGTAAGGATGGCGTATTCTGTGACATGCAGGGATAGGTCATTGTCCGAGACGAGAGAACATTCTTAGAAAAACTGCAGTTCATTTTCCGATTATAACCTCACCCGTGTCCGTAATAAGCTTCGCGGGAAGCTGAAAGACCCGTTTGAAGATGTTGAAAACGCCTTTTGCCATCGACTTGACCGGGATTGCCTTGACCTGTGGACTCCCCCAGCTGCCTTTCGCCTCAAAGTAGGCGGTCACCAGGCTCTTGTTGTTACCGGTAAGGACCCAACCGACAATTGGTATATGACTCACGATCTTATCAACCGTCTGCAATGGCTTTACTCCGACGGTCAAATCCAATTCCTCTTTAGGCATGTCAAACATCCCTATTACTGAAATGTTCATGGCATCGCTGTCGATAAATAGGTCGTTCGTCTCTGCTACTCCATTCTGAAGGTTGAACGCCCCAGTAATTTTGTTGTACGGCATTCCTCCCGAGACCATGTCAGGGAGTCGGAATTTCAGGAGCTGTGATACATTCAGGATGGAGAATATCTTGGAAAGAACCGCGAATTTACGTAGACTCCCTTCCGTACAGTCAATTCTGAAGTTCCCTGAGGCCGTTTTTCTTATTTCTCCAAAGCTCTCCCCCCTGGCAGTGATATCTCCTTGCATAGAAATGTTGCCGCTAACTTCTCTCTTTGCCTGTAATGATTGCATCAATTCAGTTGCAGAGAGGTTGTTC
>DATEVI010000106.1:0-4086 GCA_035281865.1 Geobacteraceae bacterium
TGTGAAGGAGCCGCCGTTTCGTTCCACGCCGGTAACAGTTTGCCTGTTCAGCAGGCGTACTCCCTTTTTCCGGTAATAGTCGCTCAGGTATTTCGCCATGTCAGCGGGGAATATCCGGCCGCAGAGATCTTCGCCGGGGAAGGCCATTACCACTTCCATGCCGTTCATGGCAAGGGCCGCAGCTATCTCGGTGCCAATAAATCCGGCGCCGATAACTACAAACTTTTTCCCCTCGCCCGTGAGTTCCCTCAGTCTCCGGTAATCATTGAGGGTGCGGAAATAGATTATGTCATTACCGCCGAAGGGAAGTCGCCTCGGCGTGCCGCCCGTCGCCAGAAGCAGTTTTTCCCAGGTATACTCGACTCCTTCCCTATCCACGGCGCATTTGCCGGTCGGATCGATCGCCGCAACTTCTTTTCCTGCATGGATATCGACACCATGCTTTTCCGTCCCCCTCCAGATTATATCCAGGGGTTCTCCCTTCCACAGTTTTTTCGAAAGTGGAGGGCGGTCATAGGGCGGGTGAGGTTCGCTACCGATCATGCCGATGGAGCCGTCGGGGTCCACCTCCCTGATGCCCTGGACCGCGGCATCGGCCGTCATCCCCCCGCCGATTATGAGATACCTGTAGTGTGGCATTTCATTGCAACCTTTCTCCGCCGGCCTGCAGGGCGGATGAAAAATGCGCTTCTACAAAAATGGTACCATCATCACGGATAAGTTCAATTTCTCCCCGCCCTTCACACAGGGCCGTTTTCCTTCTCCTTCACGTCTTCGTACGGGCCGACTTTCTTCCGGTATAGCTCCAGCTTGCAGCATTCCAGCGCTCCGATCATGTCGTTGAACCGCTGGTAGTTAGGTTCCGGATAAAGGGTAAAGAGCAGTTTGGTGATGGTGTAATTGAGGTTACCGGCGAAATTACCGTCGTCATTCAACTCGATGAAAGAATCGGCCAGTTCCCGGATGGCCGGGTCAAGAACTTTGCGCTTTTCCTTGAGGATGTATGGCATGGATGCCTCCCAGTTCGGTGTTTTTATTGATTATAGATAATTCAGTCAATTTGGGAAGGAAGGATAAGTGTCTTTCCGGCTCGGAAAAGGTGAATTCCATGGGCGACCCCGGACCCCTGCGCATGGGCAAACGATGAAATCGTTTGCCCATGCTGCCCGTCTGCAGCAAAAGGATATAAGAAGAGGGATAAAAGCGATGAATATGGGGAATCGGCCCTACATTATACGGCACGGCCCTGCACCAGGGTGTCGGCCACCCTGACCAGGTTTGGAAGGTCAGGTTTGGTAAGAATGTTGTCGGCGCCAAGATTGCGCCACTTCCTCATGTTGTCTTCGGTAGCCAGTGAAGAAAAAATGACCAGAGGGAGTTCTTTCAGGAACGCTTCTGCTCTGACCTTTGTCGTAAGATGCAAACCGTCCATTTGGGGCATTTCGACATCTGTAATGACAAGACTCAATTCTTCCGTAATGCCCTTGTCGGATGCACGACACATCTCCACCTTGTTATTAATTGCCGTCCATGCCTCTTCGCCGTTCCCCGCCTCCTCTACAATATACCCCGCTTTGCGCAAGGTAGAACCGAGGGCTTGCCGGATAAAAGGTGAGTCGTCCACAACCAGTATCTTTTTGGTTGATCTGTCAAATGGTTTATCCGCGTGTTCGATAAGCTCCGGTTCCACACTGTTGACGATGGCTTCACTGGAAATTTCGCCGATGATTTTCTCGAAGTCGAGCAGGAAAATTATGAAGTCTTCTTTCTTTACTAATCCGGTAACATAGGCGCTTTCCCCGAATTTTATCGGCGGCTCGACATCTTTCCAGGAAATTCTGTAGATGCGGGAAACCTGTTGCACAAGCATACCGAGTACCACATTGTTGAATTCCAACACAACCACATGATCCGCTTTCAGCCCGGTCACGTCCTTCTCCAGCACCGTGGCCAGATCTATGACCGTAATGATCTTTCCCCGCAGCTTGATCATACCGACAATCGCGGGATGACTGTTGACGACCTTGAAAATATGGGGCAACCGTATTATCTCCCGAACCTTCGCCACGTTGACCCCGAAATAGCAGGGCACCGTCTCTCCGGCAGGATTTACCTCGTCAAGCCTGAATGTTACAACCTCCAGTTCGTTGGAGCCACTCTCCAGGAGAATCCCGTGATTATTTTTCATTGTCGCCTCTTATTGCACGTGTTGGTCACTACTGATAAGAAGTTTATCGGCATTCTGTTTTGCAAACTTGAGAACAATTCCGTGTAACAAGACAAACAGATTGTGGATGCGTGAGGGACCTCAGCTCGCTATGGACATAAATTCTGAAGAACCAGCTCCTTTCTGATCAACAGGCAAGTTGTCAGGCCGCCACTGACAGTTCTGCGCACAAGCACAAAAGGCCTCCGGCTTTTTGCAATACCGGAGGCCTTTCGAACAATCTAATGATACCGCAAGTTGCGGATCACTCTGCTACGAAAACATTTCACTTTTTCTCCGCCTTATGGACCCTTCGCATCTCCTGGTCCATTGCCTTGATGTCCGTAATGTCGCGCTGCATCTCGCTCCAGCCGTACCACCATGCATAGTCGGGGTTAGCATGGAAGGTACCCTGGAAAGTGCGCATGCGGTGTTCCAGGAACATGACGAACAGTTTCTGCTCGATCGGCGTCGGTGCGTCCTGGAAGGTCAGCAGATCCGGGAACGGATAGGCGTACTCCTTCGGTTTCCGCAGGATGCCGTCCTTGTAAAGGGCAGCAACTGTGCGGATCCCTTCGGCCATCACATGGTCCGCCTCCCTGATCACCATGTCGCCCTTTTCAAGCTCAGCCTTGGCGAAGTTTGCGGAGTGACACTGATTGCAGGTCTTCAACATCTTATCCCGTTCCTTCTGCCATGCCTCCTGGGTCAATCGGGCAACATCGGCCGCTTTTACCACTTCCAGCCTGGCCGTAGGCTTGCCGTTGGGGTCGAGCACGCCGAGACCCTGCAGGATTGTCGCCCGGTCGGCCGCCCACTGCTTGTCTTCAGGCATCGGCAGACGGACGGCAAGGAAACCCCATGCCGTTCTGACTTCATGGTTGCCATCCTGCATATGGCAGGTCTGACAGGTAGGCGCTGCCGTGTCGGCCGGAAGAACCTTGACCTGCTTCAGCAGGTAACGCACACCATGCTTGGACCCTGAAAACATTTCCCACTGCGGGTGATCGAACCCCATGTGGCAGGTCTGGCAGGCCTGCGGCTGCCTGGCCTCAACTACCGAGAAGGTGTGCCGGGTATGACAGGCGTCACACGAGGCAAAACCGAAACCGGAACCCTCTTTTTTCAGCTCCTTAATTTCCTGTTCCGACTTCAGACCTATCTTGTGGCATCCGCCGCACCCCTTCATACCTTCGATGAGCGCCATCGGATGCCAGTGGGTTGTGGGCATCGCCTTCATTGCCGCCCAGGCGAAAGCGTGCTTCCCTTTCTTGAACTGGGCGACGCGTTCCGGATGGCATGCCGCGCAGGTATCCGCGGTCGGGATTTTCGCCTTTGCCACGTCGGCAGCGGATTTGTGCTGGTCACCGTGACATTCCGCACAAGTGATATTGTTTTTGCTGTGTTTGCTCAGCTGCCAGTCTGTTACGATGCTCGGGGTCGTCTTCTTGTGACAGTCCACACACACCTGAGCCATGGCCGTGGATGCAATGAACGCGGTCACGACACCCAGGACGATCAGTCGATAATTCATACTTGTCTCCTTTCTTAAATTTCCCGTCAAGTCATTGGAAACTGCCCGTCCAGCGTCATTACCCGGTCCCTGCTCTTCATCCCCCACTCCCTCATATAACGGCTCAACTCAAACTGATGATGCCGGTAGCGCCTATTCAATCACTTCAAGTGTCCCTTCCATCCCCTTTTCCCGGTGACCGGCGAAAAACAGGAGCTTTTTATCACAGTAGAAGGGATACTTTCCGGCTTTTGTCGGGGTGAATTTAATGACCTTCGGCTCCCCGCCCAGAGATTCCTTGAAATCGATGCCCGCTTCAGGCGCCTTGATGACGATGTTGTGGGGAGTAACGCCTGATTCTTTCTTG
>DATEVI010000107.1:0-9270 GCA_035281865.1 Geobacteraceae bacterium
AAACGTCGTGCCGGTTGCACGCCGCACGTATCACGTCTCACGTCGCACGTTCTCATGAGTAGTGCCCCCAGACGGAAATACCGATAATGAGGAGGACCCCGAGAACAAAGCAGGCCACGAATAGGGGCCTGTGGGCCGGCCGCCGCTCAGGTCCCCGGTCGATGAATGGGAGCAGGGCAAGAAACGTCATCAGCGCCGCCTGGACGCCTAACCCGATGACCTCGCTCGGAAAGATCTTCAACGTCTGATAGGCCCAGAGGAAGTACCACTCGGGCTTGATGTGCTCCGGGGTTACGAAGGGATCCGCAGGCACCAGCGAATCCGGAGGGAGGAAGAGCCATGGTGTGTAGATGACTACGGCCACCAGCACCGCCAGGAAGACGTAGATCACCGCCGTGTCCTTGGTAGTGTAATTGGGGAAAAATGGGATGCCGCCCGGATGATCCTGGTGATGGAAGTTCCCCTGGGGTTCCCAGGGTTTGTAATCGGGACCGAATGGGGGGCTGGAAACCCCGGCACGGCGCACGCAGAACA
Organism: Geobacteraceae bacterium; assembly: GCA_035281865.1. Taxonomy (GTDB): domain Bacteria; phylum Desulfobacterota; class Desulfuromonadia; order Geobacterales; family Geobacteraceae; genus CAIWTU01. The sequence continues at coordinate 535 of DATEVI010000107.1, forward strand.
GATGGAGACCAACCAGCAGGCCGAGCAGCAGGGGCAGTCCCATCACATGCATGGCGAAAAAACGGCCCAGGGTGACGTCGCCGACCATCGCTCCGCCGCGCAGGAAACGCACCACCTGGTCGCCGATGAACGGGATGGCTCCCGCGGCGTCGGTGGCGACCGTAGTTGCCCAGAAGGAGAGTTGGCTCCATGGGAGCAGGTAGCCGGTCAGACAGAGGCCGAGGGACACATTGAAGAGAAGGAAACCCGATAGCCAGGTCAACTCCCGGGGACGGTAGTAGCTTTTCATAAACAGAACCGAGAGCATGTGCAGCAGCAGTGCGATCACGACCATATTCGATCCGACCACGTGCAGATAGCGGATCAGCCAGCCGTAAGGAACCTCGTTCATGAGCATGGTAATGCTTTTGAAAGCCTCCGACTGGTCGGGAACGTAGTGGATCAGCAACAGAATGCCGGTGGCGAACTGCACCATGAAGAGGGTGATGAGCACCGCCCCCAGGGTGTACCAGATATTGATGTTGCGGGGCAGCAGGTACTTGGTCAGGTTCTGTTCCAGAATATCCCGTACCCCCAGCCGCAGGTCGATCCAGTCAACGACTTTCTTGCACCAGGCCATGCTCGCCTCCTATCCGATCACGATTTCGTTATCCCGCACGCTGACAGGATAGGACTCCAGGGGTTTGGGGGGCGGCCCCCCGAGCACCTTGCCCGAGGGGGAATAAAGTCCGGCATGGCAGGGACAGAGGAACTCGTCCTTGTCAGGCAACCACTTGACGATGCAGCCGAGATGGGTGCAGACGGCGGAGAGGGCGATAAACTCACCTGCCTTCCGCTGCAGGACCACGGCCGGATGCCCGCGAAATGTGAAAAAGTGAGCTTCGCCCACCGGCACCAGGTTACGGGCGATCTCCGTTTTTTCTTCTTTGCCGGGGCCTTTTTGAGGCGCCAGGTAGCGCCAGACCGGCCAAAGTACGGCCGCCGCCAGGGTCGCTGTTATGCCGCCGAGGCATAATCCCAGAAATTTTCGTCTGCCGTCACTGTGCATCGGTCATCCGTATAAAATTAGATTGTAATCATAAAACAATCGTCAAGCGAGGGTCCGGAAGTGTTGAGACGATTGAGAAAAGTGAATTTCAAGCCTATAAAATAACATCAAAATTGTACGAGTCAACTTGATTCTGCGGAGCAGGCACTGCCCGCCAATTTTTTCTTGATTTGACGGTCTAATTGCTTTACTCTTTACCCGTCAGACACTCTGTAACGTAATCTTTAGGAGCTTTTTTTTATGTATAGCGAACCCGGCGCTACGAAGTTCCAGGTAGAACTGCGAAGACATTTGCGGGACCAGGATATTTCCGATAACCTGGTGCATCTCATCTGTGAAATATCCGAAGCCGGCAAATATGTCATAAATGCCGTGCGGACAGGCGAGCTCGGTGTTGCGGGCACTTCGAATCTTTATGGCGAGGAGCAACTTGCCCTTGATGTTCTTTCAGACCGGATCATCAGGAAGCGCCTCGTTCACTCCGGTGTGGTATGCAATGTGGCCTCCGAGGAAATGGATGAGATACTGCAGATTGGTACCAATTCGGAAGGGCTATTCTCGGTTGCTTACGATCCCCTCGACGGTTCTTCACTGGTTGACGTCAATCTTGCCGTCGGCACCATCGTATCCATATATGCAGGCTGCGACCTGTTCAAGACCGGACGCAACCAGGTGGCGGCTCTGTATATACTTTACGGTCCAAGGGTCACCCTGGTATATTCCGTAGGCAAGGGTGTCCATGAATTTACCATGAACCACCTGATGGAATATACGTTGACCCGTGAAAATATAACAATGCAGCCGTCGGGCAGCATATATTCTCCGGGCGGTCAGCGCAACAAGTACGGCAAAGGTGTCGAGAATTTCGTCCGTTATCTTGAGGCGAAAGGATCGAAATTACGCTATTCCGGCGGACTGGTCCCCGACATAAACCAGATTCTGGTGAAGGGCAAGGGCATATTCATGTATCCTGCCTTGAACGGATCTCCAGATGGCAAGCTTCGTCTCCTGTACGAACTGAATCCCATGGCCTTTCTCATGGAGCAGGCAGGGGGAGCGGCCAGCAACGGATGCATGCCGATACTGGACATCCAGCCGGAAAGACTTGACCAGAGAGCCCCGGTATTTATCGGTTCGTCCGAAGATGTGGGCAAGGCCGTTGAGTACGTGAACGAAATCTGACGATGACGTACCGTTGATCGTTGCCTTTGCCGTTTCGCAGGACCTCCAATCAGTTACAAAAAAAATAATAATTACATTGATACATGACAAATGAAGGTAGTTATGGCTGAAGAATCCAAAACAAAAAGGCTTTGCTCGGAAATTCAACTCTTTGATCTGTGTGACAGGGAAGGGTGCGAGCGCAAGGATGGCCGTTTTTGCGGCAATAGTGATATGATTGCAAAGTTTGAAGCAATAAAAGAGGAAGATGAAAGCCTGCAGGATCAATTCCTCCCCGGTGAATCGGATGACCTTGAAGATTATGACGAGGCGGGAGATGAAGAAGGATACTTTGATGATCTTGCCGGCGTGTACGAAGAAGAAGATGAATAACTGGAACGCGGGGAGGATTCTTGCCTTGCGTTCTTGTCTGAAATACTGAAATTCCGGCAAATTATACGACCGCTTGATTGAAAGCGGTTTTTTTTTAAGAAATGCTTGATAAACGAGAGTAAGTTTTTGTCAGGGTATATATAGTTATGAAAAGTAAGCTTCTGATTCTTGATGATGACCCAACAATCCTGGAGTTGCTGAAGAACGTCTTTGAAGATGATGCAATGGAGATTTTGCTGGAGAGTGACAGTGATTCCGCCATACAGCGTGTACGTGATGAACATCCCAATGTCGCGATCCTGGATATCTGCCTGCCTAAAAAGTCAGGCCTGGAGGTCCTCCGGGAGATCAAGAAAATCGACCCCGGTCTGTCGGTAATCATGACCACCGGCTTCCAGACTACCCAGAATGCCATCGAGGCGATGAAGCACGGCGCCTACGACTATCTGACCAAGCCTTTCCAAATCCAGAAAATAAAATCGATCGTCCAGAATGCGCTCGAGTGCAATCTCCTCAATCGCAAGGTCAGGTATGCCGGGAAGAACGAGCAGATATCCGGTGATGAGCTCGAAGAAGACATAATGATCGGCTCTTCACCGGAAATGATACAGATATGGAAAATGGTCGGAAAGGTCGCGGACTCGGACACCAATGTCCTAATCCAGGGAGAAAGCGGCACCGGCAAGGAGCTTCTTGCCAGAGCCATCTACAATAATTCCAGACGCAACAGCAAACCGTTTCTTGCGGTAAACTGCGCCGCCCTGCCGGAAAACCTTCTGGAAAGCGAGCTTTTCGGCCACGAGAAGGGTGCTTTCACCGACGCGTATGCGCGCAGGATAGGAAAGTTCGAGCAGTGCAACGGAGGAACCATTTTCCTGGATGAAATCGGCGAAATGAGTCTGTGGAACCAGGGCAAGCTTCTCAGGGTCCTTGAGAACCAGGATTTCGAAAGGGTTGGCGGCAACGAGACCATCAGGGTTGATGTGAGGGTGGTCGCCGCAACCAATGCAAGCCTTCTGGCCTCCGTCAGGGAAAAGAAATTCAGGCTGGATCTGTTTTATCGTCTGAGGGTCGTGTCATTTTTTCTCCCGCCGCTCAGGGAAAGGCTTGAAGATCTGCCTCCCCTCATAGATCTGTTTATCAGGAAGTATGCCCGTAAATACAACAAGACGATCGACGGGATATCCTCTGCCGCGCTTGAGCTCCTGATGGAGCAGCCTTGGGAAGGCAATATACGTGAATTGAAAAATGTGATCAATTCGTCGGCGCTTTTCTGCAAGGGTGACGTACTTGTCCCTGAGGATTTTCAATCATTCCTGCAGACAAAGAGCAAGGCTAAAAAAATCAATCCGGATACTGTCGGCAATGACTATTATGAGGCTTTTTTGAGTATGCTGGAGCCGTCATTCAGTGATATTTGCAGCAAGAATACCGGATCCATTTTCGAAAGCATGACGATGGGGCTTGAAAAAGCCATTATCCGCATGGCCATGGAAAAGACCGGCAACAACCAGGTACTGGCTGCGAAGATACTGGGAATCAGCCGCAATACCCTGCGGGACAGGCTGGATCGGTATAGGCTCGTCGCCTGATAATTTCTCCCCTCACTCATCACATTCTTGATCAGGTGCGCCGCTATGGAAAGGCCGCTGTTCCTGCCGCTTTTTTCAACGATAATTGGCCTTGCCATAGCTGATCTGTTCCTCTGCTTTGTTCCGGATTCTTTCCCGTATATATTCCTTGTTGCAAGTGTTCCCCTCCTGTTCGTTAAACTTCGCTTTCCGTTTCTGGTATTCCTGTCTCTCTTTTTTTTCTCTTGGGGCAACCTGTCACTCAAGCCATACCTGATCCATGAACGTTCATCTGATGACCTAGCAAGGTTCGCTTCAGATCAGAAATGTACCATTGAAGGAGTTGTCGACAGCAGGCCCATAGCCGCTGAAAAGGGCAGCAGAATCTACCTGCGTGCCGAGAGGATTTATGGGCAAAAGGGAGATGCAGCCGTCACCGGCAGGATATTGCTGTATGTCGGCGAGGGAAGAACTGAATTCTTTGCGGGAGACAGGATCAGGTTTGTTTCCCGGATCAGCGAACCGAGAAATTTCGGATTGCCGGGGGAATTTGACTATGTCCGTTATCTGGCTTACAGGGGAGTCTACTGCACGGCATATGTACCGAGCGGCAAGGACGCGGTTCTGATACGGAGAAAAGCCGATTACCGCATGCAGAGCGCTATTGACGGCATTGCGGACAGGATTGGACGCTTCGTGAGTACAAATGCCCCGGGTGAAGAGGGCTTCATCCTGAGAGCTCTCCTGTTGGGGGATACCGGGGACATTTCAAAAGAGACGAAGGAGGCCTTTACCAGAACCGGTGTAAATCATATCCTTTCAATTTCCGGCTTTCACGTGAGCGTTATCTCGCTTTTTGTGTTCTATCTCCTGTTTATGGCGGTGAAGAGATCAGTTTTTCTCATGTTGCATGCCAATGTGCGCCGCCTGGCCCTCGTTTTTACCCTGCCTCTCATATTTTTTTATCTCTTTCTTTCCGGGGCGGCGCCGGCCACCGTGCGCTCAGTTATCATGATCACGGCGTATATTGTTGCCCTGCTGCTGGAAAGGGAGGTTGACCCGATTAATTCGCTTATGCTTGCCGCCATGGTCATAATCGGCTGTTCACCTCCGGCGCTGTTTGACCTTTCATTTCAGCTTTCCTTCCTGGCCCTCTGGGGAATTATTGTCCTGACGCCCCGGCTGATAGCGCCATTTCATGCAATGGAAGGGACAATGCGGCACAAACTGCTTGTTTTCATGATGGTCTCCGTCTCCGCCACCATAGCGACGTTGCCGCCGGTTGCATATCATTTCAACAGGGTTACACTTACCGGCCTTATTACCAATTTGTTCATCGTCCCTCTCATGGGTTACGGAGCCGTCGTCATCGGTTTCTCCGCCCTGCCGCTCATTTTCTGTTGTCCGCCTTTGGCCGCATTGTTTGTGAAAACAGCAGCTTTTCTTGTGAAAATCTCCGACGATATCATATTCCGCCTTGCCGCGCTGCCGACGGTGAACTTCTATAATTCCGGACGGTTCGACATCCTGATCCTCCTTGTTCTCCTTACGGTCATCACGTTTGTGGCGCGCAGGAGACCGAAATTCATTTTGTGCTGCGGAATCGCTGTACTTTTTGTCGCCGTGAAACTTGCGTCTTTACTGAGCAATGAAAATAGTGACAGTCTCAGAATTACTTTTTTCAGTGTAGGCCAGGGGGAGTCGACCCTTGTACGCTATCCCAACGGGAAGACAATGCTGATCGATGGTGGAGGCAGCCTGAGGGAAGGGGGAATGGATGTCGGAGAGAAGTTGCTGGCTCCAGCCCTCCGGCGGATGGGTGTAAACGGTATTGATTATGTTGTTCTTTCCCATGCCCATCCCGATCATCTGAAGGGACTCAGGTACATAGTGGAAAATTTCACGGTTGGTGAATTCTGGGAAAGTGGGTTCCCATCGGTTTCCGAGGACTATAAAGACATAAAGCGTGTTCTTGCGGAAAAAAATGTCCCTGTCCGTTTGATAAATGCCTCGACGAAGCCGATAAGGATAGGAGACGGTGCGATAGAGCCACTTTCTCCCGATAATGGCAATGCCCCGACCGCACCTGTTGTTAATGAAGACGAGAATGAATCTTCCATGGTGTTTCGCTTGAAATATGGCGACTTTTCAGTGCTTTTTACAGGTGACATAGGTTTCGAAACGGAGCAAAAGCTCCTTCGGCATCCCGAACTTCTGACCTGCACAGTGCTTAAAACCCCACATCACGGTAGCCGTAATTCCTCTTCCGATGCTTTCGTACGGGCCGTTTCTCCCGAAGTCGCCCTTATCTCGGCGGGCTATGGGAACAGTTTCGGGCTACCCTCCGGCCGGACTTTGGCGCTTTTGCGGAGCAGGGGCATAAAAGTCTACCGGACGGACATGGATGGCACTATCGAAGTGGTAAGGGGGAGAGATGGATATAAAATTGCCGCTTTCCGTGCAGACGGGCATTTTCATTGACAATAATCCATCTTCTCTGATAGTTTGAAGACCGAAATGCCTTGCGCGGTGCGGCAGTTTTTTGCTTTTTTTTCATAGGGGTGCTGCCAGATGGAAAGAATCCTTATTGTCGAGGATGACCGGTTTTTCCGGGAGATGTTTTATAATTTGTTGCGCAGTGAGGGTTATGAAGTCGACACCGCAACTTCTCCCGATGAGGCTCTGGATCTGCTACACAAAAATGGGTACGAGATCGTAGTATCCGACCTTGTCATGCCGGGAATGAACGGTCTTGATCTGCTTTCCCATGTTAAACAGCATGATCCTGATATAGACGTAATCCTGGTTACCGGCCATGCAGACGTCGAAACAGCCATTTCCGCGCTGAAAAACGGGGCCAGGGATTATCTGATAAAACCGATCAACCACGAAGAATTTAAACACGCCATCAGCCTCTGCTTCGAACAGCGGAGACTATTGAACGAAAATACGGAGTTGAAGAGTCTGGTTCACCTTTTCCAGGTGGGGCAGACGATCGCAAACTGCCTCGATCTGGAACGGCTATGCGCTCTTACCGTTGATTCTCTCGCTAAGGAGATCGGCTCAGGAAAAGTACTGGGACTTTTTCTGGACGGCGAAAACAGGCTCACCTTAAGCGAAATAAGGGGATTCGGCGAACAGGACGGCGCGAAGATTGCCGAACTGATTGCACCCGATTGCCTTCGTTATGGAGGTAAGGCGTGCGATGTCAAAAGCCTTGACAATTTCTTTTCTGCCGGCCACGGACTTAGTGAAGCTCTGCAGGCTGAACTGAGGGAGGCGCTGATCCTGTTTATAAGGTCCAGGACAACGGTGCAGGGTGTCATAATCGTCTTCAACAACCATGGGGGCTCGTTTCAGCCTGAAGTTAATCACAGAAACCTCAATTTTATTCTGGATCAGTGTTCCCTCGCCTTCGAGAACGCAACACGCTATGCAACGGCAAAGAACCTCCTCTACATCGACGAACTGACCGGACTCTTCAATTACAGGTACCTGGACATTGCTCTTGACAGGGAAATCAGGCGGGCGGAGCGTTATGCATCCAGTGTAACGGTAATCTTTGTTGATCTGGATCTTTTCAAAAACATTAACGACAAGCACGGACATCTTGTCGGCAGCCGAGTATTGAAAGACGTTGGCAAGCTCCTGAAGCTGGCTGTCCGCGAGGTCGACCTGGTCATCCGCTACGGCGGAGACGAATATACTATTATTCTCGTCGAGACGAACGCTTCAGGTGCGGCTCTGGTTGCCGAACGCATCCGGTCGGCAATCGAAAAGCATTGTTTTCTGTCCGATGAAGGATATGACATAAGGCTGACGGCGTGCCTGGGTTTCGCATCATACCCGGAGGATACCAAGTCAAAGCAGGAGCTTCTTGATGTTGCCGACCAGGCCATGTACCGCGGAAAGGAAAGCGGGAGAAATATGGTATTCAGGGCATTACGGCGAAAGCAGTAGACAAGGGATTGCAGAAAGGAAATCAGTGTGGCGATCAGCGGCATAAAAGGATTTAACGACATTCTCCCAGGCAATATCGGGAAGTGGCAGCACATAGAGAATACGGCCCGGCGGGTTTTCGAGTTGTACGGACTTTCCGAGATTCGAATTCCCATTCTGGAAAAGACGGAGTTGTTTTCCCGTTCGATCGGCGATGCGACCGACATCGTCGAGAAGGAAATGTATTCGTTTGTCGACAAGGGCGACAACAGGGTAACACTGCGTCCGGAGGGCACAGCCGGTGTCATCAGGGCGTTTATAGAGCACAAGCTCCATGCCGTGGATCAGGTTTCGAAGCTGTATTATATGGGCCCGATGTTCCGCTATGAGCGCCCCCAGAAAGGACGCTATCGCCAGTTTCATCAGATCGGAGTGGAAGTCACGGGGGTTATGGATCCCATGGTCGATGCCCAGGTGTTGACCATGCTCTGTCATTTTTTTGCCGAGCTTGGCCTGACCGAGCCTTCTCTCCAAATAAATTCCCTGGGTTGTCCGGAATGTCGCCCTTCCTACCGCCGCAAACTGAAAGAGTTTCTGTTGAGCAGACTGGATTCCCTGTGTGAT
>DATEVI010000108.1:0-11423 GCA_035281865.1 Geobacteraceae bacterium
TATTCTCGCTCCTTCAGCCTTCAGCCTTCAGCCTTCAGCCTTCAGCTACTGCCTACTGCCTACTGCCTACTGACTACTGACTACTGCTTCACTAATGAAACGAATGTTCCTCGTCGGGAAATTCGCCGGATTTCACTTCCTGCGAATACCGGGAGACGGCCGAAGAAATGAGGGTTTCCGCGTCGGCGTATCTTTTTACGAATTTGGGCGAGTATTTCTCACAGATCCCCAGGATGTCGTGTACCACCAGTATCTGTCCGTCACAGTGCGGTCCGGCTCCGATTCCGATGGTCGGTATGGAGAGCTCCGCCGTTATCCGGCGTGCAAGGTCGAGGGGCATGCCTTCGAGGACCACCGAGAAAGCCCCGGCGGACTGGACGGCCAAGGCATCGGCAAGGAGCTTTTCTCCCTGCTCTTCCTTTTTCCCCTGTACCTTGTATCCTCCCATCCGGTGTATGGATTGTGGAGTGAGACCGATATGCCCCATTACCGGTACATCCATGTCGACGATGGCACGAATTACGTCCGCAACATTGCTGCCGCCTTCGAGCTTTACCGCTTCCGCTCCACCCTCTTTTACCAGGCGGCCGGCATTACGCCTGGCCTCGCCCATATCGACCTGGTAGGAGAGAAAAGGCATGTCGGCAACGACGAGCGCATCCGGTTTTGCCCTGACCACCGCCCTCGTATGGTACAGAATATCCTCGAGAGTTACGGGCAACGTATTGTCAAATCCGGAAAAGACGACACCGACGGAATCTCCTACAAGGATGACGTCGATGCCGCATTTATCCATTATCCTCGCCGTCGGATAGTCGTAACAGGTAAGGGCACAGATTTTTTCACCGTCGGCCTTCATGCCCTGTATATCGAGAATGGTCTTCTTTCGCGCCAACACGTGCCTCCTGAAAAACAAAAACGCCCTCGGTGCGGAGGGCGTTTTTTGACGACACAGCGAGAGGCGCGTGCCTCTTGCTCGGTTCGGCTATTGCCTTCCGTCCCGGTTCCGCAAGGAATCCAGGCGGTATGATAGAATATATGACAAATGTACGTGGTCGCCGATTACTGTCGCTCAGACGATCGGCATCGGCTTGACGTATACACAAATTATCACAGCTAATAAATGAATGTCCACCTCATTTTTCAGGAGTCACCCTTCATCAGTTCCAGCTCTTTGATGACGTCCTGGCTATCGGCTTTCCTCTTTTCCATGACATCAAAAATCACTTCGACCATGGCCACGTGGGAAACTACCGACTTTTCAATGTCCGAACCGTCCCGGACCTGGGCCGTGGTAGCCTTGACCATCGATTGCGTCATTTCTTCAATGGATTGCACGTGCTTGAGGATATTTTTTGCGGCACTCGCCTGCTCCTTTGAAGCATTGAATATCTGGGCGGTCATCGTGCTGACATCTTCGGTGGACCGGGTCACGAGTTTTACCCCCTCCACCTGCTCCGCGGTCGCCGTCTTTATCGCTTCAGTCATCTCCATGGAGTGTACGGCGCTTTCAAGCATGACCTTGAGCGATTCACCCATTCCATGGCCAAGCTCGACACCTTTTTTTACCAATTCCTTGCTGAAGGTGACATTCTCGGCGGCCTTTCGTGATTCATGGAGAATCTCTTCGACGATATTCGTTATTTCACCTGTCGACTGGCTCGTCTGTTGCGAAAGATTACGTATCTCATCGGCTACGACGCCGAAATTTTTTCCATACTCGCCTGCCTGGGCGGCTATGATCGATGCGTTAAGCGCGAGGAGATTCGTTCTTTTGGTGATATCCTTGATGACGTTGACTATATTACCGATACGTCCGCTGTTTTCACTGAGATTCCTGATCGTTTCATAGGAAAGCTCCACTGCTTTCTGGATGTCGGCAAGGGCCTCGATCGTTTCGTTCACCTCGGCCATCCCTTTATCCGCCCTGGTTTTCACATCGCTGGAAACCTTATGGGAAACCGCGGCGCTCTTCTCCACATTCTTGATGGAAGCGTGCATCTGCTCCATTGCGGAGAGAGACTTATCGATGCTTTCCGCCAGGTAGTCCAGATTTTTCGTCACCTGGTCTATGGCTACGGATATTTCGCTGACCGCCGAACCGGCTTCGTCAACGGATGACATTACGATCTCGGATGAAGATGCGATCTGTGTGGTGCCGTTGAACACCGATTCGACGGCCATCTTCAAATTGTTGACATTTGTTGTGTAGACATCCTTCTTTTGGAGGATAGTCGAAAATGTTGTTTCCAGTTCCGAGGTCAGGGCGTTGATTGCCTTGAGAAGATTGATTCTTGTAATCGCGGAAGCGGCCTGATCGGCAAACAGGTTTATGGTATCCACGTCACTCTCGTTCGGCAAGCGCAGGCTCAATTTGTTGTCGATTCCGAACAGACCGATTGCTTCACCCTTCACCACTATCGGACAAAGGATAAAGCTTCGTGAGCGCAGGGGCTTGATGTTGTCATATGGCGGCTTCAGATAGTAGTCGGGGGGGCACTTGGAGATGTCATCGATCAGGTAGCGTTTTTTCTCAAAGAAACTTTTGTATATTACACCGATGCGGTTGTCCAGGGGGAGCGTGACACCGGTCGCATCAAAACCTTCACTGCCGGTGGCAAACGCAAAATAAAGGTGATTCTTTCCGGGATCGGCCATGAGTATATTGACCCGTTCATAGCCGAGCACGTCATGCAAGCCTTGGGCACAGAGAGAAAGGACTTCCTGATCGTCAAGGGATTTCTGGATTCGGTTGCTAATTTTATGAAACTTCCTGATGTTTTCGTCCAGGATTTTGTACCGGTTTTCGAACAGCTCCTTTTGCGTGACGACCTCGCTGTGCAGTCTGTCCAGTTCCTCCGCCCTCTGGTGCATGGACATGCCTGCCTTGCTGACGAAATAACCGAACGTCGACATCACGACCGCGGTTCCGATGCCCATGTAACAGTACAATGCCCTGTTATAAGGACTTCGGAAAATGTCGGAAATCAATTGATCACCGATCGACAGGGCGGGATCCCTGAACAACACAAGATTAATCAAAGACCACAACACCGGGGCAGCCAGCCCAAGCACAAATCCTGCTGCCATGTAAATGACTTTTCTGTTCTGCAAAATCGATTGCAGCATAATCGCCTTCCCCGCTTGTAAGGAATCAATACAATCAGAAAAAAGTTGCCCGACATCAATTGACACAGTGGTGCGTCATTAAACAATCTAACGGACGGCAAAGTCAAGTGTTTCTTGGACCCGATTTTCGCATGCTTACGGGTATTCAGAGTTGGTTGGGGAACCGCAGGTGTTGAACAAAAAAGAGGAGGCATCCCCGACGATGACCTCCCCTCCAATACTACCTTCAATATTTCGACTCAACCCATAGCCGGCGTGTCTTATTCTTTCCCGCAGGAAGACACGGGCATAGCGGGCAGCCCCTTCGCAAGGGAAGTACCTACCCCGCCTTGACGGTTTCCTTCAACTCTTTGCCGGCGGTGAATTTGACCGCGGTGCTTGCCGGTATTTTCATTTCGGCGCCTGTCTGCGGATTACGGCCGGTACGCTCCGCCCGCTCCGTAACCGAAAAACTGCCGAATCCGACCAGGGTCACTTTATCACCATCCTGAAGTGCCTCTGTTATGGTATCCAGTATCGACGTCACCGCTTCCTCGGCCTGTGCCTTGGTAAGCTCCGCCTCACCCGAAACCTTATCAATAATGTCAGCCTTGTTCATATAAGTAGCCTCCCCTTTTCAAAATAATATATGCAATTATAACAGTTCTCCGCAATAAGCAAGAATTTTAATGCTCGCAACCCTTGCCTGCGCACAGGCTCCGCCAGTCGTAATTTTACAGAAATCCTTTCTTTGCAAGCAGTTCCATGGTCACGCCGCCTTGCCTGTCCGTCTTTCCCGACAGGAGACGTTCCACATACTTTCCAAGTATGTCGGTTTCTATGTTCACTTCATCACCCGGTTTCCGGAACTGCAGATTTGTCTCCTGTGCGGTATGCGGAATAATATTCACGGAAAAACCATCCTCGGAAACCGTGTTGACCGTAAGGCTGATGCCGTCTATGGCGACAGAACCTTTTTCGATGATATATCTGACGAATTTGCCCGGAATGCGGAAGTCATAAACAAAATTTCCAGATATTTCCCGGCGGGATACAATGGTCGCCACACAGTCCACGTGGCCGCTGACGATATGACCTCCCAGGCGGTCACCGAGACGCAGTGCACGCTCCAGATTCACATAGTGTCCCTGCCTCAGCTGTTTGAAGGCGGTGCGGTCGATGGTCTCGGGGGAGACGTCAAAGGCAATACGGCACGAGCCTTTTTCCACCACGGTGAGACATATCCCGTTAACCGCCACGGAATCTCCAAGCTTGATCTCCTCTTGGGGAATGGCGGACGAAACGTCAAGGCGCCCCGAAGATCCTGTCTTCGCAATTTTCAATACCTTGCCGATATCTTCTATCAAGCCGGTAAACATGGGAACTCCGGGTATCCTTCTATCATGAAATCTTGACCAAACCTGTGTATCTGAATATCTCCAAGTCTCGGTGCGTCATCCATGCGCTCGACGCCGTTTCCGGCGAAAAGGCCCATGCCGTCACCTCCGCCGACCAGTTTCGGCGCATAAAACAGGAGATATTTATCAATCAGTCCGAGTCGCATGGCCTCACCGGCCAACTCGCGTCCGCCTTCCAGGAGCAGTGACTGTATGCCCATGGCGCCGAGCCTCCGCAACAGATCATCCAGATCAACACGGCCGTCGTGTTCACGGCAGGATACGATTTCTACTCCCAGTTCTCTCAGCTCGTCCATCTTTTCAGACTCCTTGAGGATCGTGGCAATACATGTCTTCGCTTTCGAGTCCTGACGCAGAACCCTTGCGTCGAGCGGTATTCGCAACCGGCTGTCGACAATTATGCGTACCGGGTCTTTTCCCTTGCCCGGCGTCCTGCACGTCAGTTGCGGGTCGTCCGCAATAACCGTACCCACCCCGACCATGATACCATCAACTATCCCTCGAAGTTTGTGAACATATCCCCTTGATTTTTCGGATGTTATCCACTTGGAATCACCCGCCGCAGTGGCAGTTTTCCCGTCCAGCGTCATCGCGCTTTTCAGGATGACAAAAGGCAAACCGGTAGACACATGCTTGATGAACGGTTCATTGAGCCGCCTGCACTCCTTTTCGAGGATGTCTGTAAAAACCTCTATGCCCGCCGCCCGAAGTATTTCCACACCTTTGCCGCGGACATCCGGGTTGGGGTCTATCATCCCCACAAAAACCCTGGACACCCCTGCTTTGACAAGGGCATCGGCACAGGGCGGCGTTTTGCCGAAATGGCTGCATGGTTCCAGTGTCACATAGACATCAGACTTAAGTGCCCTTTCGTCCGCCCGGCGCAGGGCGTGTACCTCTGCGTGGGGGGTGCCCGCCTTTCTGTGCCAGCCCTCGCCGACAATCGTTTCGCCCTGGACAATGACGCAACCTACGGCAGGATTCGGGGCCGTTTTGCCGACTCCTTTCCGCGCCAGCGACAGGGCACGCTTCATCATTTTTGTATGAAAATTCATCATAGGAGAGAACAGCCTATTTTTTCAGCAGATCCTGAAGTTCGTCCATGAATTCGTTGATATCCTTGAAGGATCGATAAACCGATGCAAAACGCACGTACGCAACTTCGTCTATATCATGCAGTTCGGTCATCACCCATTCACCGAGTGTTGTGCTCGGTATCTCCCTGTCATTTCCCTCCTGCAGCCTGGTCTCCAGCCCGTCCACCATTTTTTCCATGGTTTCAACGGAAATCGGCCTTTTCTCGCAGGCCTTCTTGATTCCGGCTATCAGCTTCATCCTGTCGAAGGGTTCCCGGCGGCCATCCTTCTTCAGCACCATCGGCAGAATTTCCTCGACTCTCTCATGGGAGGTAAATCTCTTGCCGCAATTCTCGCACGCCCTGCGGCGACGAATGGATGAACCGCCCTTGTCGGGCCTTGAATCGACGACTTTACTCTCCGGATGGGAACAGAAAGGACACTTCATTCAATCTCCCCGGCTGATGAATCGAGCTCGCAAAATCTCTCGACACCGATGCCTGCCTCGTCAATCATCTCTTCGGCAAGCTGGTCGGGATACCCTTCCTCGAAGACGATGCGCTGGATGCCTGCATTTATGATCATCTTCGAGCATATCACACAAGGCATGGTGGTACAGTATAGGGTTGACCCGTTTATATTCGTGCCATGCTTGGCCGCCTGGATAATCGCGTTCTGCTCGGCATGCAATCCCCGACAGAGTTCGTGGCGCTCACCGGAAACGATACCGAGCCTTTCCCTCATGCAGCCCACTTCCATGCAATGGGCGACTCCGGAAGGAGCCCCGTTGTATCCGGTAGCAAGGATATTCTTGTCCTTGACGACCACGGCGCCTACTTTTCGTCGCATGCAGGTGGAGCGCCGCGCCACAAGATGCGTGATTTCCATGAAGTATTGATCCCAGGATGGTCTCGTCATATTCCCTTTGCCTTCTAGATTATCGGCCGGCCGGTGTTTACAAAATACAAGATAAACCATACGGTCGCGAAAGGTCAAGAAGATAGCCGTCACCAACTGCGGCACTCAGAGTCTGCCGGCATACAGGCATCTTCAGTGTCTTTAAGCCGCTAATTTTCATCCCGCAGGGAACGGAGGTTTTTTTTGCGCGCCACATGCTTCTTGTCGAGCAGTCTTTTCTCGACAACCGCCTTCGGAATCCGGGTCGCGATGCGTTTTTTAGCCTTCTTCTCCCTTTTGACCAAGGCCTGTAACAGCCTTTTCATGGCCGTTTCCCGGTTTTGGGCCTGGGAGCGGCTCTCGCTCGCATGCACCACGATACCGGTGGGGATGTGGCGTATCCGTACGGCGGTTTCGGTTACATTCCTGTGCTGCCCTCCGGGACCGGACCCTTTGTAAAATTCCACCCTTATATCTTTATCATGAATCCTGATATCCATTCAACGTTCCACCATTCTCTTGTTTTTCGGGCTTATCTTAGAGGGCTCAGCACGAACATGCATAACCCATACGTTCGTAATTTGCCGGCTCAAAGAAATATTGCCTCCGCGAAACAATGCAATTTCACATAAATGCACTAAAATCGACAATTGACAGGCACAAGCCGTTATATCATAATGCGTATAATTTTCCAGGAGAAAGCCATGGAAGCAGCCGCCCTTCTGAAAAAATATTTCGCCTGTGACGGGCAGTCGTTCGAAATCGTCTTTGCACACAGCCGGATGGTTGCCGACAAGGCGCTCCGTATAGCCAGGAGTGTCAACGATCCACTGCTCGATCTGCGGTTCATTGAAGAAGCAGCCCTGCTTCACGACATCGGCGTTTCCCGCACGCATGCGCCTAAAATCGGCTGCCACGGAAAAGCGCCCTACATATCTCACGGCTTTCTTGGAAGGGAGATCCTCGAGTCTGAAGGGCTCGATGCCCACGCACTGGTCTGTGAACGGCATATCGGAGTCGGCATCACCGTGGAGGATATTGAACGGCAGCAACTGCAAATACCAAAGAGGGATATGTCGCCCGTCAGCCTTGAAGAGAAAATCATTTGCTTTGCCGACCTCTTCTATTCCAAACGCCCCGGACTGCTTCACAGGGAAAAAACCGTTGTTCAGGTCAAGGGAAACCTGGCAAGACACGGCGAACAAAAGGTAGCAATTTTTGAAAACTGGCTGCTCGAATTCAGCCGTTGAAATTTAACCGCATGGTACAGCGCAACATCGCGGATGAAATTACACAAACACACAAAAGGGAGGAGCACTCAGCATGACAGAAACGATTCAGTATGCCTTGATCTTTATCCTGACCCTCGGAACAATTATCTCACTCCTTATCACAAGCCGTTCGGCCAGGAAAACCATTGCCGGCCTCGAAACGCGCATCTCGGGTCTGGAACAAGGACTGGACCGGATTCAGAATGCATTTGGAGAGCAGTCAGCCAGAAACATCGAGGAAATAAACCTGAAAACCAGACAGGTAAAAGAGGAAATAAAGACTGCATTATGCACATCGGTTGAATCCGTCATAAAAAAAGTCGCGGTAAATGACTCCAGCCACAAACACAGACTTGATTCGCTTGACGCTCGGATTGCAAAACTGCAGGAGGACTTATTGCGTGAGGCTGCAAAGCCTGTCCATAAGGAGTTACTGCCTCCGTCAATACCGCAGGCGTCACCGGTTGATGAATCCGATGCAAAAGCCAGACGTCTGGCTCGTCTCATCGTCTCCGACATCGCACTGTACAACCGGAAAAATGTGGAGGAAGGGGTAAGAAACGGCAATTTCGAGGAGTTACTGGCGCACGACATCAAGGAAGCGCGGTCACTTTACGCCAGACGCGTGCCCGAGGAGATCAGGAACGCAACGACATACCTCGACGAAGCCTTCAAGGAATTGATGGAAAAAACGAGACAGGAATTGAGCCTGTAAGCAAAGCAAAGGCGATTTTAGAAACTACGAAACCCGGTGTTGTTACCGGGTTTCTTCATTCAACGGGATGCTTTCATCAGTCGGTTTTTCCACATCAATTCTGCGCACGTGTTGCGTCACCATCGTTACCTTGCCCAACTCGTCAAAAATGGGAAACGCCCGTATCTCCACATTGCCTACCTTTGGATTATATTTTCGCGTGACAACCGGCTGCCCGGTGAGAAAGACTTCAGTAGCCGGGCAGCCCTCACAGACCTCGTCCTTCATGTAGTAGGCCTCATGGCAGAACGGCCTGGAATTCCGGAGTTCCCTGGGAACATAATCATATCCACCATGCCAGTTGGAGAAGACAATCCGGTAATCCCTGTCAATAATCTTGAACAGGTCGGGGATAGTATCGAAGGCACTTAGCAGAAGCCTTTGCGATGCCCTGACAGCTTCTTCGGCCCGTCTCCGCTCTTTATCCTGCCTGTCCCTTTGCAGACGCGCCTGGAGTATCGGAGCAATATTGTCGGCGATGGCTTCCAGAAACTTCATGTCGTCCGCCGCATATCCCCCCTCCTTGTTTGCCACGCCGAGAAGGCCGATGACTTCTCCCCTGCAGACGATGGGGACGGTAAGGAAGGATTCGATGGTAAAATGCCCCTTGGGCATGGAAAACGGGCCGGCCGAGGAGAAACTCTTCCCCTCCCTCAAAGCCCGGCCCCATAATCCTCCCCATTTTTCGGGAGGGAAAGTGGCGGCCTTGCCGAAGACCGCGCACTTATCCCAGGCATCGTAGGTCAGGGAGGGGACAAGGAAGGAACCGTTCTCATCTATGCAGCCGAAAAAGCCGTATAGGCTCGCAGTGGCTCCTAGAATAATTTGCAGGACTTTGCCGAACATCTCCTCGTCCGGGACTGTCAGGAACACGTTGGCAATCCGGTTTTGAACGACGAGCCACTGTTCGCTCCGCTTCAGCTTTCTCTCCGCCCGGTGCATGTAAAGAGCCGTGTCAATGGCCGACTTGAGGGCAAAATCCTGGAACGGCTTGACTATGAATCCAAAGGATTCGGTCTCCCTGGCCCGATTCAGAGAATCGTCATCCGCGTAGGCGGTGAGGAAGATTACCGGAATGTCTGTCCGCAGCCGTATCTTCCTGGCCGCCTCCAGACCGTCAATCTCTCCTTGAAGATTGATGTCCATGAGCACAAGATCCGGCAATTCAGCGAGGGCTTTTTCAACCGCCTCCTCTCCCGAAGGAACCGTATCGATTACCGAATATCCAAGGACCTTCAGGCTCCTTTCAATTCCCATGGCAATGATGAACTCATCCTCGACAACGAGAATCCTTGCCCTTTCTTCATTCGATGACGCGGAATTCATGGATTGCCACCCCCCATGCCTCCTTCAGTGAATACTCGAAGGTCAGTCATGCCCTATTCTCCTGAATCGCAGTGTAAATGAGGCACCGGGCCCGGTACCCAGGTCGAGGCTGCCACGCAACTGTCTTGTCAACATGGAAACAATCTGCAGGCCGAGAGTCTCGGCCGTGGCGAAGTCAAAACCTGCGGGTAGACCTGCGCCGTTATCGGCAACCGTGAGAAAAACCCACCCCTCGTCGTCCGTATGGCCTCGGACGGATATCCCTCCGCTCCTATCACCGGGAAATGCGTACTTGATGGCATTGGAAACAAGCTCGTTGATGATAAGACCACACGGTATTGCCTGGTCGATCATGAGCTCCACGTCACGAACCTCCACCTTCATCCCGATTCGATCGGTATCTTCAACGTAGGACTGGTAGAGAGAGGATACCAGCCGCCCCGCATATCCGGAAAAGTCGATAAAGGAGAGATCCCGCGAATTGTATAACTGCTCATGGACCAGCGCCATTGTCCTGATCCGGTCCTGGCTCTCATGAAAAAGCTTCAAAGTGTGCTCATCCCTTATGGAATCCGACTGGAGATCCAGGAGGGTAGATATGATCTGCAGGTTGTTCTTCACGCGGTGATGGATTTCCTTGAGCAAAATTTCCTTCTCCGTCAGCGATGCCCTGATCCTCTCATCCGCCCGCCTGCGCTCGGTGATATCTTTGGCAAAGGAAACGGTGAGTTTTTTCCCACCGAACTCCAGGCAATTGACTGTAATCTCCACCGGGAACGTAGTTCCATCCTTCCGCCGGTGCATCGTCTCTAACGTCCTGGAGCCGGTTGCGTACAGTTCTCTCCTGTGCTCGATGAATACTTCCTCGGTAAAAGTCGGATCGATGTCGAAGACGCTCATTGCACACAGCTCTTCCCGCGAATAACCGAGGCTCCGGCATGCATAATCGTTGGCACTCCGGATATTTCCTCCCTCCGAGATCAGGTAAATACCTATCGACGCCTTGTCGATACAGAACTGGGTCAGCCGCAATTCCTCTTCCGCCTGTTTGCGCTCGGCGATTTCACATCCCATATGATTCCCCCTCTGAATCTCGGACTGCCGGACAACGGCACCGAATGATGAAGTTTTGATTATTTAATAATTGCTGTCAAGAATAAAAGTTCTTGCCATATGGTTGTATAATATATTCAGTTGACTTGCCCCGGAACGCAAGTATAGAAGAGCTTAATTTGTGCCATTTCAGGATGATCGCTGCGGGAAGAACGGAGGTCGGAAAGCATGAAACATTGTAAAATGATTGCATTGTCGGTCATGTCAGGGATTTTCCTGCCGGCGTTCATGGCATCAGGCGAATTTTACCAGTACCAGGATGACAAGGGGACGATACATTTCACCGACGACCGGGGCAAGATCCCGAAAAAGTACAGGGACAAACATAAGGTACGCGATGCGGGCATCAGTGAGCCCAAAAACTCGGTCACGCCCGTTACCATCGAGGACAACCAAGTACTGGTGCCGGTGATGATCGGCTACCGGGGAAAAGAGATAAAGGCCACCTTCATTCTGGACA
>DATEVI010000109.1:0-3029 GCA_035281865.1 Geobacteraceae bacterium
CGTTTCTCAGCAGCAACAGGCTCCTTTCTCCCTTGATCACAACTACCTTGTCGGCTTTGACAAGTGATGCCGTGCACTGTCCGGGGAGAAGCAAATGGTGTGCTAAAACTACAAGCGTCAATGTAATACAACAAATCACCGAATTTCTATTTTTCATACCTGTTCCGTCCCGATTCCTTATTAAGGCCTGCTTACGGTCTCGATTTAGCAAATAACATGCCTATGTTCTTTGCAGGAAATCCGGACGATCTTTGCTGATATGCTAACGCAAATTTTTTAATTAAGCGCTGAGAGGATGTCCGGCGATGAAACAAAAATAAGATAAAGAAAAATCAAAGCTTTGGGTGATTGGCTGCGTGTCGCGGCAGTGAACGGATCTTTGGTGCAGATGTCTGATATTCGCTTTCAGATGGTAAGTCGAATCAACGACGATCGAGTCTTTCGCATGGACATTTTTTTTACTTTCCCGACAAAGTTTTGTCAACGAGCCGGTATTTTGACTCAAGTTTGGCCCTTTCTGTACATACGTTGCCGAAGATGGCAATCACTTCCGGCTTGCCCGATTCCTTCCGCGGGCTTGCATCTATGAAAGTCTGGATTTAAGAATCCGGTTTTGCTATGATTTCAATTATCAACCGTCTTTGACATTAAGAATTCATAATGCCCCAGTCTCTCTACTCCAATATTCAACAGGTCAATGAAGCTCTCTCTCCTTCAGACGCGCACATCGTTCTTGCGGGTTTGAAGGGATCTGCACCGGCCTACGTGATTTGCCGGTTGTTCGAAGAGAAGAGAAGACCGGTCCTGGTAATCCTCCCTGACAATGAAGCTGCTCAGGAAATGCGTCGGGAGCTTCGTTTCTTTTCGGGACAACAGGAATCCATCCTCTATTTCCCCGCCTGGGAGTCGGCTCCCTTTGAACAGGCTCCCCCGCATCCGGATATTACAGGGGAAAGATTGAATACCTTGTTCAACCTTATGGGGGGGAAGACTTCCATAGTGGTCACAACCATTGTCGCCGCTTGCCAGAAGCTTATGCCCAGGCGGGTCCTGGGCGATGTTTCGCAATATCTCGTGGCCGGCGAGGAGATCGACCGGGAAGGACTTCTCAGGAAACTTGTCAATCTCGGATATTCCAATGTGCCGCTAGTTGAAGACAGGGGTACGTTTTCCGTGCGCGGCGGGATTGTGGACATCTATCCACCCGACCTTGCTCTGCCTGCGCGAGTCGAGTTTTTTGGCGACTTCGTGGATACGATACGTGCCTTTGACCCGGTTACCCAACGTTCCCTCCAGCCATTGCCCGAGCTTGTCCTCTTGCCTTCACGTGAAATTGCTTTCACTGAAGATGCATTGAAGGAATTTGTCGGGCGGCTTAAAAAACGCTGCGATGACAGCGGAGTCCCTGCCACGCTCAGGCGCGAGCTTCTCGACCAGGTACAGAACGCAATGTATCCGCAAGGTGTCGAGTACCTGCAACCCCTTTTCTATCCGGACATGGAAACGATTTTCGACTATGTTCCAGCCGAATCAGTCACCGTGCTGGTTGATCCCGTGTCCATGGCTGAAGAGACGGAGCGCTTTGCGGAAGAGGTCCTTTCCTCGGAGAAGCGCGCTCTGGAGCGGGGTGCGATTGTCTGTTCAAGGGAAGATTTGTATCTCTCCGCGGAACAGGTTAGCTCTTTCCTTTCGCGTGGTCGAAAAATAACTGTCCCCAACCTGGAGATAACCGACCCCGCAGAGGACGTCCGTACTTTCCGCCTTCAGTCCGAAGGCAACAATGAACTTAGGCTGGACGTTTCACCCGACAGCGAGGGGATGTTGAGGCCATTGGTCGAACGACTGTCCGGCTGGCTCGCCGAACAAAAGAGGATCATCGTGGCCTGCCATCAGATCGGCCAGGCGCACCGTCTTTACGAACTCCTGTCCCACTATCCTCTCCCGCTTCAGATCTCGGAGAGAAGTTTTCCGGCTGAGCGATCTGGCAAGGCGGGCAGAGTGGATATTCTCGTCGGGGACATTTCACGCGGCTTCCGCCTGGGGGATGAGTCCCTGGTGGTTATTGCCGAAGAGGAGCTCTTCGGCAAGAGGGTCAGGCGGCGCGGGATTTCCGAGGTCAGAAAGAAGCAGTTGCTCAGCTCGCTTGCCGAACTGAAGCCGGGCGACTACATGGTTCATATCGACTTCGGGGTCGGGCTATACAGGGGCCTGCAGCACCTGACACTCGACACGCTGGAGGGCGATTTTCTTCTTCTGGAGTATGCAGGCAGCGACAAGCTCTACCTCCCGGTCGACCGTATCAACCTGGTGCAGCGCTACGTGGGCTCCGAAGGTATTGTTCCTGCGCTGGACAGGCTTGGCGGTTCAGGCTGGGAGAAGAAGAAGGCAAAAGTTCTTGAATCGGTGCAGGAGATGGCCGAGGAACTGCTGAAGATCTATGCCGAGCGGGAGATCTGCGAAGGGTTTTCCTTTTCCCCTCCCGATGACATGTACCGCGAGTTCGAGGCGTCGTTTGAATATGATGAGACCCCCGATCAGATGTCGGCAATCGAAGATGTGCTGAGGGACATGGGGAAGGACAGGCCTATGGACCGGCTGATCTGTGGCGACGTGGGATACGGCAAGACGGAAGTTGCCATGCGCGGGGCATTCAAGGCGGTAATGGACGGAAAGCAGGTTGCCGTGCTGGTGCCGACCACTGTGCTTGCCCAGCAGCACCTTGAAACCTTCCAAAAGCGCTTCAGCGCCTACCCCGTGACGGTAGAAATGGTATCCCGCTTCCGTTCGCCTAAGGAACAGAAAGTCATTCTCGATGGAGCAAAAAAGGGGCAGGTCGACATTGTCATCGGTACTCACCGTCTGTTGCAGAAAGATGTCTCCTTCAAGGACCTTGGTCTGGTCATTGTTGACGAAGAGCACAGATTCGGGGTTGCACACAAGGAAAAGCTGAAAGAATACCGCGCTGTTGTGGACGTCATGACCCTGACCGCCACGCCCATTCCAAGAACCCTTCATATGTCCCTGACGGG